>QNFP01000001.1 GCA_003645535.1 Gammaproteobacteria bacterium
CGTCCTCTTCCAGGGAACCATCCATCATCACCGAGGAAAAGCCTAGCTGGATAGATCTTTGACAAATATCTGAACTAGTGCCGTGATCCTGGTGCATTACCACAGGAATATGGGGGAATTCCTCGATCGCTGCGATTATTAAGTGGCGCAAAAATGGCGCACCGGCATACTTGCGAGCACCGGCAGAAGCCTGCACGATAACCGGTGAATCGGTTTCATCAGCGGCTTCCATGATGGCGCGCATCTGCTCAAGGTTATTGACGTTAAACGCCGGCACGCCGTAGTTATTTTCGGCTGCGTGATCGAGCAGTTGCCTCATGCTGATTAATGCCATTTTATTATTCCCTTTTGGATCTTAGTTCTTAGGTTCTGGATGCTAGTCATAAAACTAACGATTAATTGCTCATACGCGAAGGCTTTCTAGCCGGCTGCGCGTTGTTCTAATATGGCAACTGCGGGTAATGTTTTACCTTCGACATATTCAAGGAAAGCACCGCCGCCTGTTGAAATATAAGACACGCCATCGGCAATGCCATATTTATCCACAGCAGCCAGGGTGTCGCCACCTCCGGCAATGGAAAAGCCCCTGTTTTCAGCGATAGCCTCAGCAATAGCCTGAGTGCCACCACCAAACTGGTCAAACTCAAAAACACCGACCGGGCCATTCCAGATAATAGTACCGGCATTTTGCAAAATTGTTGCAAATTGTTGCGCTGTCTGTGGACCGATATCCATAATCATATCGTTATCGTTAACTGCTTCAGCCATCTTTGTCGTTGCTACAGCGTCCTCAGTAAACTCTGTTGCGGTGACCACATCAACAGGCAAGGGTATATCGCACTTACCAGCCAGCGCCGCAGCCACATCAATCAGGTCGTGTTCACACAGGGATGCGCCCACCGGCTTACCGGCGGCGGCCAAAAAAGTATTGGCAATACCGCCCCCAACAATCAAATGATCAACTTTATCTGATAAGGACTGCAGGACCGTCAGTTTTGTAGAAACCTTGGAGCCACCAACAATAGCCACCACAGGCCGCGCCGGATTAGCCAGCGCCTTACCCAGAGCATCAAGCTCTTTAGCAAGCAGCGGGCCAGCGCAGGCAACGGGAGCAAACTTCGCAACACCATGAGTCGATGCCTGAGCGCGATGAGCAGTACCAAAAGCATCCATTACAAAAATATCACAAAGCCCGGCATAAGCCCTGGCAAGGGCTTCATCGTCTTTCTTTTCACCTTCGTTAAAGCGAACATTTTCGAGCAGAACAACCTCGCCGGGCGCAACCTCTACCTCATCGCGCCAATTATCCGCCAGGACTACATCCTGTCCCAGCAAACCACTGAGGTGATCAGCCACGACTCGCAAACTAAACACATCCTCGAATTGGCCCTCGGTGGGGCGACCCAGGTGGGACATCAACAGAACTTTTGCACCGGCCTCAATAGCGAGTTTAATGGTCGGCAGGGCGGCACGGATTCTGGCATCCGACGTCACCACGCCATCTTTTACCGGAACGTTAAGATCCTCTCGGATCAGTACCCGTTTACCGGCCAGATCCTGATCGCCCATTAGTAACACCGACATATCTTCTCCAGTTTCGTCTTCTCCAGCATCATTGCAAACTTCGCCAGTACAATAGTATGTCGAGCATGCGGTTGGCGTAGGCCCACTCATTATCAAACCAGAGTAGAACCTTGACCAGCCGTTTACCGCCTACACGGGTCTGGCTGGCATCGACTATCGCCGAGCGACTGTCATGATTGAAATCGCAGGATGCCAGGGGTTCTTCCGTATAGCCAAGAATCTGAACTGCCTGCTTTTCCACAGCTGCTCGTAAAATGTCGTTAACTTGCACGTCAGTAGTATTTCTCTGCACTTGCACCGACAAATCTATTGCGGACACATTTTGCGTGGGTACGCGCATCGCCTGAGCTTCAAAGCGGCCAGCTAACGCCGGGAGCACGCGGTCTATACCACGGGCGAGGCCGGTTTCTACCGGGATAATCGACTGTATGGCGGCCCGTGTTTTGCGCAGATCGGTGTGGTGGTAGGAGTCGAGCACCGGTTGATCATTCATCGCAGAATGTATGGTGGTGATTACCCCAGCTTCGACACCCAGTGCCTCATCGAGTATTTTAATAATGGGTGCTACGCAGTTGGTGGTGCAGGACGCCGCCGAAATAATGCGATCATCGGCTTTTAACTGCTCATGGTTGACCCCATAGACAATCGTGGCATCAATGTCGGGATCAGCTGGTTGAGAAAATAAAACGGCATCGGCACCAGCATCGAGATGGGTCTGTGCATCCTTCCTGGAGGAAAAAGTACCGCTACACTCGAGTGCGACGTCCACACCCAGTTCGCGCCACGGTAAAGCCGCCATTTGCTGATGATGACTGACATGAATGACATGCCCATCCAGCAGTAATTGCTGCTGATGCGTTTCTAGCTCGCCAGGAAAGCGGCCATGGGTGGAGTCATAACGGCAAAGGTAAGCGATGGTGTCGAGATCGGCCAGTTCGTTGATCCCGATAACTTCAAGATCTTCCCCTAACTGTCGTTCCCACAGCGCACGCAATACACAGCGGCCAATGCGACCAAAACCGTTAATAGCTAGGCGTGTGGTCATCAGCCAAACAAGGCCTCTGCTCTGGCGACAGTATTTTCAGTGGTAAAACCAAAATGGGCCATCAACTCAGGGCCCGGCGCAGAAGCACCAAATGTTGTCATACCAATCACACTCCCATCGAGGCCAACATATTTGCGCCAGAAATCGGCGTGCAAAGCTTCGATGGCTAGCCGCTTGCGCACCGTAGGTGGCAATACCGCGTCACGATAGGATTGATCCTGCGCATCAAAAATTTCAGTGCAGGGCATGGAAACTACCCGCACCCGGTGGCCAGCTGCGGTCAGTTTTTCTACCGCAGCAACCGCCAGTTGCACTTCCGAACCGGTGGCAATCAGGATAATGTCTGGTTCGCCATCACTGTCCACCAGCACATAAGCACCGCGTTCAATATCCGCAATCTGCTGCGCTGAGCGCTGCTGGTGCGGTAAACCCTGGCGGGTAAAAATCAACGCGCTTGGGCCATCCTGCCTGGCGATTGCCGCTTTCCAGCACACCGCCGACTCAACGGAATCACAGGGTCGCCAGGTATTCATATTCGGTGTGGTACGCAAACTGGTCAACTGTTCGACAGGCTGATGGGTGGGGCCATCCTCGCCAAGACCAATAGAGTCGTGGGTAAACACAAAAATACTCTGTAGCTTCATCAGCGCCGCCATACGCACCGCATTACGGCAATATTCCATAAACACCAGGAAAGTTGCGCCATAGTTGATAAAACCACCGTGCAGGGCAATGCCATTCATAATGGCGGCCATACCGAATTCGCGAACACCGTAGTACAGATAGTTGCCGCTGGCATCTTCACCGCTTATGCCCTTGCAGCCCTTCCAGATAGTATTATTGGATCCGGCCAGATCGGCAGAACCTCCTAATAATTCCGGCAACATCGGCCCGTAGGTATCAAGACAGTTCTGCGATGCTTTACGAGTGGCAGGTGATTCTCCCTTAGCCTGGCACTCAGCAATATAAGCGTCCGCCTGTCGCGTAAATGTCGATGGTAGAGCGCCGCTCAAGCGTCGTTCTAATTCAGTCGACAGTTCTGGAAATGCCTGTTGATAGGCTGCAAATTTTTGTTGCCATGCCGCTTCAGCCTCAGCACCTTTAACAGTAGCATCCCAGGCGGCGGCAATATCATCAGGTATTTCGAATGGCGGGCTGGACCAGTCTAGTTGCTGCCTGGTTGCCTGTATTTCTTCCTCGCCCAGTGGCGCACCATGGCAGCCTTCCGTACCCTGTTTGGCGGGCGAGCCAAAGCCGATAATGGTTTTGCAACAAATCAAAGCAGGTTTAGTGGTTTGCTGGCGTGCTAATTCAACGGCAGCTTTAATAGCCCTGTCATCATGGCCATCGACATCGCGTACCACCTGCCAGCCATAGGCTTCAAAACGGGCGGGCGTATCGTCAGTGAACCAGCCCTCTACCTCTCCATCGATTGATATGCCATTATCGTCGTAAAATACAATAAGCTTGCCCAGTTGGTGGGTTCCGGCCAGGGAACAAACCGCCTGGGAAATACCCTCCATCAAGCAGCCATCACCAGCAAAAGTGTATGTGTGGTGATCTATTAGCTCATGACCAGGCCGATTAAACTGCGCGCCAAGGATCTTCTCTGCCAGGGCCATGCCCACCGCATTGGCAAGCCCCTGGCCCAGTGGCCCAGTTGTTGTTTCTACGCCTGGCGCTTCGCCCAGTTCTGGATGGCCCGCCGTAAGGGAATGGAGCTGGCGGAAGTTTTTCAACTCTTCCATCGGCAGTTCATAACCAGTCAGATGCAGTAATGAATAAAGTAACATCGACCCGTGACCATTAGATAGCACAAAGCGGTCCCGATTGGCCCATGCTGGATTAGCCGGGTTGTGCACAAGATAATCATTCCACAACACTTCTGCGATATCGGCCATGCCCATGGGTGCCCCGGGATGACCACTTTTGGCCTGCTGTACTGCATCCATGCTGAGTGCGCGAATGGCATTGGCGAGTTCACGACGTGAAGACATGCGAGGGGCTCCTGGGGAGGGCAATATAAAGACGCGCATTTTCCCGTACTGGCAGGCGACAGTAAAGACATGGTAGAGATGTTGCGACATTAATTTACAGGGATCACTGGCAAATCAGCATAAGCACTTTTAATAAAGCTATCAGAAAATCTTCTTATAGAATCGAATTATTTTGATGTATGAGGAAAATGCTGTATTCTCGCGCCCTATGAGCAAATTAAAGACCGCCACGGACGCCAATCAAGGGATTTCCCTGCCCCGTGCTACCGCAGTATTGAAAGCGGCTGGCGATGAGCTGCGAGCGCAAATTCTACGCATACTGCAACGAGATGCATTTGGTGTGCTGGAATTAAGCCGCATTTTCGACACGCGCCAGCCCACCATGAGTCATCACCTGAAGATACTGTCCAAAACCGGGCTGGTAGTCTCGCGGCGGGAAGGCACCTGCATTTTTTATCGTCGTAGCTGTTATGAACAGGATGGCCTCGACACTTTGCGCCACCAGATATTCGCCCAACTCGACCTGTGCCCTGTTGCAGACAATATCGACAGGGAAATCCAGGCAGTACATACAGAACGGTCGGAAAGCTCGTTAGCCTTTTTTCGCGTTAATGCGGAGCGCTTCCGCGAACAACAGGATCTGATCGCCAGTTATTCGCTATATGGCGATAGTGTGCTTGAACTGATTGACGGCCTGCAACTACCTCCGACCCTTACCGCATTGGAAATTGGTTCCGGCGGCGGTGAATTGTTACCCGAACTGGCCGCACGCTTTAACAAGGTTATCGCCGTCGATAATTCTGCGCAGCTACTCGACCATGCCCAATCCCTTGTAGCGCAAGCCGGCATCACCAATGTCGACTTTGTACTCGATAATATCGAGGCGCTCAAAAAACCTGTCAAGGCGGACCTCATTACCCTCAACATGGTCCTGCACCACCTCGCTCGGCCTGCAGATATTCTTAAGATTATCAATGGCCTGCTCAATGATGGCGGCGCGCTGATTGTCTCGGATCTTTGCCAGCACGACCAGGACTGGGCTCACTCGGCCTGTGGTGATTTATGGTTAGGCCTGTGCCCAGAAGAGTTGGCCACATGGGCAAATAATGCCGGATTTGACGAAGGCGATAGCCTGTTTCTAACGCAGCGCAACGGCTTTCGCATTCAGCTGCGGCAATTCTTAAAACCCACCGCTGCTTAGTGGCAGAAAATCCCAGGAGTTTCAAATTATGAGTCAATATAGCGTCTTCACCTCTGAATCTGTATCAGAGGGCCATCCAGATAAAATGGCCGACCAAATTTCCGACGCCGTCGTCGATGCCATGATCAAGGACGACCCCAACTCAAGGGTAGCGGTCGAAACCATGGTTAAGACCGGCGTTGCGATTATCGCTGGAGAAGTACGCACTAACACTTATGTAGATCTTGAAGACATCGTTCGCCAGGTAATACTGGACATCGGTTATGACAGTTCCGAGGTGGGTTTCGATGGCGCTTCCTGCGCAGTCATCAACGCCATTGGTAAGCAGTCCGGCGATATCGCTATGGGTGTGGATGAAGGCGATGACAAAGAACAGGGCGCCGGGGATCAGGGCCTGATGTTCGGTTATGCCACCAATGAAACCGACGTCCTGATGCCAGCGCCTATTTACTATTCGCATCGTCTGGTAGAACGTCAGGCCCACTTACGCAAGCACAAAGTACTTCCCTGGCTGCGGCCGGATGCCAAAAGCCAGGTTACCCTGCGCTACGAAAATGGCCGACCAGTGGCGGTGGATGCAGTGGTATTGTCGACCCAACATGACCCGGATATCTCTCTGGCTGATTTGAGGGAAGCCATTCTCGAAGAAATTATCAAACCCGTGCTGCCCGCTGAATGGTTGCATGCAGACACCCTGTACCATATCAATCCCACGGGCTTATTCGTTATCGGCGGGCCGATGGGTGACTGCGGGCTGACCGGACGAAAAATCATTGTCGATACTTATGGCGGCATGGCCCACCATGGCGGCGGGGCGTTTTCCGGTAAGGATCCTTCCAAAGTAGACCGTTCCGCAGCCTATGCCGGGCGCTATGTGGCCAAGAATATTGTCGCCGCCGGCCTCGCTGAACGCTGCGAAATCCAGATCTCCTATGCGATAGGCGTGGCGGAGCCGACTTCGATCAGCGTCAACACTTACGGCACTGGCAAATGTTCGGACGATCAAATTATTCAGCTTATCAAGGAGCATTTTGAGCTGCGCCCAGCCGGGCTTATTGAGATGCTCGATCTGAAACGACCGATATACCGCAGCACCGCTGCCTACGGTCATTTCGGCCGTGAAGAAGCCGATTTTACCTGGGAAAAAACTGACAAAGCCGAAGCACTGAAAGCCGCAATTTAACGCGCTGGAATTTAGGATAACACTATGAGTAATTTCGCTAATGCACCTGACCTGAAACCCGACTTTAAAGTCGCCGATATTTCGCTGGCCGACTGGGGACGCAGAGAAATCGAAATAGCCGAAACCGAAATGCCGGCGCTAATGGCTATCCGTGAAAAATACCGCCAACAGCAGCCGCTGAAAGAAGCAAAAATTCTCGGCTGCATCCATATGACCATTCAGACCGCCGTGCTTATCGAAACCCTCGAAGCACTGGGCGCAGAGGTGCGCTGGTCATCGTGTAATATCTTTTCTACCCAGGATCACGCTGCCGCCGCCATTGCCCACAGCGGCGTCGCTGTTTACGCATGGAAAGGTGAAACTGAAGAAGAATATGAGTGGTGCATCGAGCAAACTATTGTCAAAGATGGTCTGCCCTGGGACGCTAACATGGTACTCGACGACGGCGGTGATTTGACCGCCATACTCCACGAACAGTACCCGCAGATACTCGAAAACGTTCACGGCATTACCGAAGAAACCACAACCGGCGTCCACCGCCTGTATGAAATGCTCGCTAATGGCGAACTCAAGGTGCCGGCCATTAATGTTAATGACTCGGTCACCAAGTCAAAAAATGACAACAAATATGGTTGCCGCCACAGCCTCAATGACGCCATCAAGCGTGCCACAGATCATCTGCTGGCTGGCAAAAAGGCGCTGGTTATAGGTTACGGTGATGTTGGCAAAGGTTCCGCTCAATCATTGCGCCAGGAAGGCATGATTGTCAGGGTCAGCGAAATCGATCCCATTTGCGCGATGCAAGCCTGCATGGATGGCTTTGAAGTTTCGTCGCCATTTATAGACGGTATTAACGATGATAGCGCCGATTGTGTTGATAAAAATTTGCTCGGCCATATAGATCTGGTCGTCACTGCCACTGGCAACATCAATGTTTGTGATCGCAATATTCTCGGCGCGCTTAAATCCGGCGCAGTGGTATGCAATATCGGCCACTTCGACAATGAGATTGAAACCGCCTGGACACGAGATAACTGGGTCTGGGAAGAGGTCAAACCTCAGGTTCACACCCTCTACCGCGCAGCGACCAAAGAAGCTGCGGCCGGCGATCATATTTTATTGTTGAGTGAAGGTCGTTTAGTCAATCTTGGCAATGCCACCGGTCACCCCAGTCGGGTTATGGATGGCTCCTTCGCCAACCAGGTACTGGCGCAAATACACCTGTTCGAACGGAAATTCGCCGACCAGAACGTAGCGCAGCAGGCGAAGGCGCTCGGGGTTGAAGTGCTTCCCAAACATCTGGATGAGGAAGTCGCCGCGCACATGGTTAAAGGTTTTGATGGTGTTACCACCAGGCTGACCCAGGCACAGGCCGATTACATTAACGTCAGTGTCGACGGGCCGTTCAAGCCCGAGACCTACCGGTATTAAGGGTCAGGCACGTGCCGATGGATGAACTACAACAAAACGCATGGCCGCTAAGTTTTGAGCTTTTCCCACCCAAAACTGAACAGGGCCAGGAGAATCTGTCTGCGGCGCGCGCCCAGCTAGCCCGCTATAAACCCACCTTGTTTTCGGTTACCTACGGTGCCGGCGGATCGACCCGCGACAACACGCGGGACATCGTGCTCGACACAAGATCGGCCGGACTAGAGGTAGCTCCTCACCTGTCATTTGGCGGCGATAGCGAGCAGGCCGTGCTCGATTTATTAACCACCTACCGGGATGCGGGAATAGCGCACGTCGTTGCTCTGCGCGGTGATCTACCCGCGGGTATGGGTGGGGCCATGCAATTGGTACACGCCAATGAACTAGTTGCATTTATTCGCCAGCATTTTGCAGAACATTTCACACTGCACGTCGCTGCCTACCCTGAAATCCATCCCGAAGCGAACTCTTATCAGGATGATATCCACTGGCTCGGGGAAAAGTTCAATGCTGGTGCCAGTGCCGCTATTACTCAGTATTTCTACAATATCGATGCCTACTGGTATTTTATCGACCAGTGCCAGAAGGCGGGCATCGATCAACCCATCGTACCCGGCATTATGCCAATCACTAACTTTCAGAATTTGGCACGGTTTTCGTTAAACTGCGGCGCAGAAATCCCTCGCTGGATGCAGCAACAACTCCAGCAGTACGGTGATGATCTCGATTCAGTAAAAAAATTCGGTATCGATACGGTGAGCAGGCTTTGTGAACAATTAATCGATGGCGGCGCGCCCGGCTTACATTTCTACACCATGAATCAGGTGGAGCCGATTGCCACAATTCTCGCCAACCTCGGTCGGCGGGCGACAGATCAAACCACTTAGTCTTAACTTAGTCATAACTTAGTAAAGGCTACACAATATGCGCTTGCCGCGGATATTTACCGACCAGGCTCTTACCGAGGACCTGGAGGTGGAGCTTGGCCACCAGGCAGCAAGACACCTGGTATCCGTGTTGCGCTTTGCTACTGGCGACAAAGTCATTCTATTCAATGGTGAAGGTGGCGAATATAGTGCTCAGCTAACCGTTGCCGGTTCAAAAAAAGTTTCAGCACTAATTGGCACGTTCTCATCAGGTATTCCACCTTCTCCCCTGTCCATCACCCTGGCCATTGGCCTGTCACGGGGTGATCGCATGGACTGGCTGGTGCAAAAATCCATCGAGTTAGGCGTTAGAAAAATCACACCTCTTTTCACTGAACGAAGCGAAGTTAAACTCAATGCGCAACGGGCAGCCAAAAAAGTCCGTCACTGGCAGGAAATTGCCCGTAGCGCCTGCGAACAGAGCGGTCAAAATGTTATTGCGGAAATTGATCTACCCACCAATCTGAACACAACACTGCAACAAGCAGTCAAAACCCGCACCACAAACGATGTTGTCGACGATACTGCAGGCAATGTTGCTGACAAAGCTGCAGGCAACGCTACAAACAATACCAGCTACGGATTCATTCTCGACCCTCTGGCTGATAATAGTTTGGCTGGCCGCATCGCTGCTCACACCGGGCCCTTTCCCAAATCGGTATTACTTTTGTCTGGCCCGGAGGGGGGGTTTACGACCGACGAAGTAGCTATCGCCCAGGACCACGGCATATTATCGGCCACCATTGGGCCGCGAATACTACGCACCGAAACAGCACCAATTGCCGCCCTGTCATTACTACAGGCACAGTGGGGTGACTGGCTTTAAGCGGTATTAACGAAAGCTTATCTGCTACAGAAACACATCACAGCAAGCCTGGGCGCCACCGCCTGAGAATCACTGCTTTTTTTATCAGCTAATATTATCAGTTGATTTCAGCGCCATATACGCGCTAGCCTAAGCTCGACTTCAAGCAATACAAAAATAAACAGGCAAGCCGGTCAAAAGGATATTTCCGCTATGCAAGATACCTCACCGATCGCAGATACCCCTCCGAATTCGACACAAACACAGACCGAAAACTTTTTTGGCTGGAAAAATGTTGCTCTGTTGTTTGGCGTATACATGTTTGCCGTCGGCTTCGTGTATTACAGTTTCAACGTCATTTTTCCTGAAATGGTCACCAATATGGGCTGGAGTCGGGGTGATGCCTCGTGGGCCCAAACCATACATGGACTCCTTTACGGTGTTTTTGTCCCCTTAGCCGCTGTTTCAACCAATAAATGGGGGGCGCGCGCAACGATTGTGACGGGAATTATCGTGCTTATAGTGGGATGCATCCTGCTCGGGACTGTCACCACGTCAATCACGGCCTGGATATTAATCTGGGGGGTAGTCATGTCATTTGGTTTCGCCCTCGGTGGCGTCATTCCTATCCAGACAACCATCGCCCACTGGTTTGAAAATCAGCGTGCCACTGCCATCGGTGTGGTCATGACTGCTGCCGGCGTCGGTGGTTTTATAGCGCAACCCTTGTTCACATGGATTATGGAAGATTTTGGTGGTTGGCAGGCGGGCTGGCTTTCCGCCTCAGCGTTTGCAATAACGGCCATAATCCTCGCCTTGCTGGTCGTTAATAAACCGGCTGACCGGGGGCAGCATCCTGACGGCATCCTGCACAGTGAAGAGTCAAAAAAAGCGCAGCGAGCAAACTCTAAAATATACAAAACCGAGGATTTCTGGAGCTTAAAGGAGGCCCTGCGCACACCGACCCTGTGGCTTCTCATTGTGCTTTCACTGGGCGGTGTGATGCCCCTCTACTTACTGGTGGTGCACGGGGTATTGCACCTCACTGACCTGCAGTTTGAACGTATGGAGGCCGCGAGTGTATTAAGTGCCATGCTGGCTGGAAGCGCCTGTGCTCGTTTCCCCATTGGCTGGCTGGGGGATCGAATGGAACCACGGCGAATTATGTTTACCTTGTTCACGAGTTCAGTCATTGCCCTTACCCTTATCTGGCAGGCCCCAGGAATAAGCTTTTTGTTACTGGCAGGTGCAATGTTTGGCGCAGCCTACGGCGGCACGCTCGTTATGATCCCCACCATGGTGGCCAATTATTTCGGCGCTGCATCCTTTGCCAGTGTTAACGGGTTTATTTTCCCGGTTCAGATTGTCATCGGCAGTACGGTGCCAGTGGCTGCAGGCTATGTGGCCGACCAGGCGGGTAATTACGACCTGGCATTTATCGGGCTAATTGGTTTCACTAGCATCGCTGCGGTTTGTGCGCTGATAACACGTCCGCCGGTCAAGAGAGAAGATACTTAACGTCGGCCGACTCAGTACAATGTCGACCACTTATCACGATCAACAAGAAGGCTATTGCTGTGGATTTTTCATTTTCTGAAGAACAGTTACAAATTCGTGACAGTATCGAAAAACTCTGTCGCCCCTTTGACGATCAATATTGGCTCGAGCGCGATACTGACGGGCGCTTTCCAGAAGATTTTTGCAGTGCCCTGGCCAAAGACGGCTGGCTGGGCATTGCCATGCCCGAAAATGTTGGCGGTAGTGGCCTGGGTATCAGCGAAGCAGCGGTGATGGTACAAACCATTTCTGAATCCGGCGCGGCAAACGGCGGGGTTTCCTCCATATCCATTCCACTATTTGGCGTTAATCCCATCAATATTTACGGCACGGAAGAACAAAAACAGCGCATGTTGCCACCGGTGTTGCGCCGCGATGATATTCCCTGCTTTGCCGTCACCGAACCCAACACCGGGCTGGACACCACCCGCTTGACCACCCGGGCAGAGCGCCACGGGGATCACTACATTGTGCATGGCCATAAAGTCTGGACTTCCACCGCCCAGGTGGCGAATAAAATCATGCTCATTGCCCGCACCAAACCCGAGGAAGAAACCAAACGGCCCATCGACGGCCTGTCACTTTTTTATACAGACCTGGATCGCAATACCTGTGATATTCGCCGTATCGACAAAATGGGCCGCAAATGTGTGGACTCCAATGAAGTCTTTATTGATGGTTTGAAAGTGCCCGTCGAAGATCGCATCGGCGAAGAGGGTAAGGGTTTTCGCTACCTGCTTCATGGTCTCAACCCGGAACGAATCCTGATCGCTGCGGGCCTGGTCGGCCTGGGTCGTGCCGCACTCAGGAAAGCCACGGAATATGCCAAAGATCGTGTCGTTTTTGATCGCCCCATCGGACAAAACCAGAGCGTCCAGCATCCGCTGGCGGAAAGCTGGATCGAACTAGAAGCAGCCAATCTGATGGTGTTTCGGGCTGCAGCAGCTTACGACAATGGTGAGGATTGCGGCGCCCACGCCAACGCCGCCAAGTACTTCGCCGCAGAAGCCACCTTCAAGGCCTGTCAGCGCGCAGTCATGACCCACGGCGGCATGGGCTATGCTAAGGAATTTCATGTTGAACGCTATCTGCGCGAATGTTTGATTCATCGCCTCGCTCCAATCAGCCCGCAATTGATATTATGTTTTATCGCTGAACGCGTGTTAGGCCTGGCTAAATCTTACTAGCCAGACCACTGAAAAATCCGTGGGTGTAATCCGTGAGCATTTAGCGTGGTGCAATCTGGGTGGTCAGCCAAAATCAGGTAACAGCCAGACAATTGGCAATTAGACCAAATCCACTCAGTAAAAATGCTTAAGGCGGCGCAGTAGTCCAGTAGCTTTTTAAAGCGACTGCACTGGCATATTGCTGATCCTGACCAATCCTGTTGATAATAGAAAACACATTAAATAGTTGCCAACACCCCCCTGTGCTACTTTCCCGCAATAGGGTACTATCCGCTGCTTCCAGCAAGCCCACTTACGATCAACCAACCAGAGAAATTACCATGAACAAAACCCTCTATTTGCCAGCAGTTGCGCTGTTTTCTTTGATGCTGGCTGGGTGTGAAAAACCAGCGGATACCGGGCTTACTGCCAAGGCACAATCAGCCGATGGAGCAGCGACAGTACAACTGGAAACGGAGGCGCAAAAAGTCAGTTACATCATGGGCACTAACATTGGTTCTCAAATCAATAAAGATGAACTCGATTTTGATATGAATGCCTTCAATACGGGTGTGAAGGATGCCTTCACCGGGAAAGAACCCCGCCTGAGCGAGGAAGAAGTACAAAGTGTCATTGAAGCATTTCAGGCAAGAATTAATGCCCAGCAGGAGGAGGCCTTAAGCGTAGTCGGTGACGCCAACCTCAAAGAAGGCGAAGCTTTTCTGGCCGAAAAGGCCAAGACTGAAGGTGTCGTGGTCCTGGAAAGCGGGCTGCTCTACAAGGTTATTGAAGTGGGCAACGGGGCTTCACCGACAGCGGAAGACACCGTGGAGGTACACTATGTGGGTACTTTGATCGATGGCACTGAGTTTGATAGCTCTCATAAACGCGGCGTACCTGCCCAGTTTGGCGTCAGCCAGGTTATTCCCGCATGGGTGGAAGCGTTGCAGCTTATGAAGGAAGGCGCTAAATGGGAATTATATGTACCGCCATCGCTGGCCTATGGGCCGGGCGGAACAGGTGGTCCAATCGGCCCTAACCAGACACTGATTTTCGAAGTCGAATTAATCAAAGCTTCGATCACTGATGGTGATGCTCAAAACCCGGAGGACTGACAGGATTACTGCAGGGTGATCCTCCACGGAGATATCCGTCTGCAGATAAGCAAAAGGCCTCATTCCTTCCTCATTATGAGAGGGTTGTTAACGTTGTACAGAGCTGCCCTTAACAACCTTAACAACCCTCAGCATGCCCACAGCTTAGTGCGGGGAATAAATCCCAGGGACTTAACGTAAGCGGCTGTACCTTTAGTCTACGCGCATCAACTGCCATAACCCTAATAAGGCCAGGCCAGAAAAAGCCATTAAGGTATAGCCTGGAATACTCACATTAAATAGCGTCCATTGGACCTGCGCACAATTACCATCACCCCGCAGTAGAATAGGCAAAGCTTCCATAAGCGGAAATGCATCAAAAAGATACTCCGCAGGAGGACCGCATGCGGGTACCTTATCTTCAGGCAAGCTCTGTAGCCATAATTGTCGAATTGAAAAAGCACCGCCGCTAAGCGCGATCAGGGCCGTCGCGCCGCCATAAACACGACGGCCTGCTCGCGCGGGGTTATGAAGGTATGCAAGCAGAGCAATGAATCCCGTCAAAATAATAAAAACTCTTTGTACTATGCACAAATAACAGGGTTCGAGACCCATGACATGCTGCATGAACAGTGCAACCCCGATCAAAGCAGCGGCAACTATGAAAATAAAAAGATTAACAATACGGGGGCTGGGCATAAGGTCAAACCTGTCGAATAGTTTTCAGAAAATATCGATTAAAGCTCGCTTTGCTTGCCTTCCCGTAAAGGCAGGGAAGACCCCACCGGGATTTGACTGGCGGCGATATAGTTTTTCGCAAAAATAGTTAATTCAGTCATTGCTGGGTCAAATGCCTGTTCAAAACAACCATAATTGACGGTGACAGTGTGCCAGGCTTCGTCCAGGGCAATGGGCCGGCGGAACTTCTGCCCTATACGCTGCAAGATTGTCGGCATCAATTCTGGATCTATATAGCTTTCCAGCCAGCGTATCTGCGGCGCTATTTCACTGAAATGTCGGGCCCGTTCAGGCAGCAATGGCCGACGGGAATGCAGGTGTCGATAGAAGGTGTTACAGAATTCGGCGAGTGGCATGGGATGATATTGATGCCAACGCTGTGCTAGCAGGTGATCAAAAGCAATATCAACAACGATTCCTGCGTAGCGCCGCCATGGCTCCTCAAATAGAGTGAAAAGTCGGGTTATCTGCGGCAACCTGCCTGTCAGTGTGTCTATTTGTCGATGCAGGTGTATGCCTTGCTCTATAGGGAGTGGGTACGCCTCTGTCAGGGGGCCTTTGACAAAATCTCCGAGCAGGCCGCCAACTTGCATGTCCAGGTTGGAGCCTGATAATAACAGGTGGGCGAGGTAGTTCATTCCGGCAGATCGAAACTGTACTGACCGTAAAAGTCTGCCAAATATTCTTCAAACCCGACATCGTCAGCTTCTTCTATAGCCCGTTGTTTAGCAAGGGATTCCCTGGCCAGTTTTTGAAAATACTCTGTCTGTTGCGAGTCAAGAGGCGTACTGCGAAAATAGTCTCGTTGTTGGCGAGCATGATGCAGCGCCGTCTGAAAATAGGTTTCACCAGAGCTCTTCATTTCCTCCAGTAATTGCGCTGCGGGGGTATTTTGCGGGTTATCGAGACGCCCCTGCAATTTTTTGAGAGCCAACCCATGAACTGGCTCCTGCATATTTAAATCAAGTACACGGGCTACCTGTTCTAGTTCCACATATAACCCTTGCGCCCAACTGCGTAGAGTGACTTCTTCATTGCCGTTTAACAACTCGAGTGTCGGATCGCGGCCCCGATAGACCATGCGCCGCTGATTTTCCAGCACTTGCTGGTATTCCCGCTCATCGGCCGGTGGACTGTCAGCTAGCAGGCAATACAGCAGGAACACTTCCATACAGTACATTTGATCCGCATCGATGCCCACTGGCAGGTAGGGGTTAAGATCGACACAGCGGATTTCAACGTATTCAACACCCCGTTGCCACAGTGCGCGCAACGGGGTTTCCCCACTGTACGTCGTGCGCTTCGGTCGAATGGTGCTATAAAACTCATTTTCTATCTGTAACAGATGGGTATTGAGTTGACGGTAATGACCAGCGGCATCCTGCACACCAATTTGTTGGTACGCGGGATAAGGTGTCGTCAGGGCCTGGCGCAGATTTTTAATATAAGTGGCCAGATCGTTATAGCAAACAACCAAAGATTCCTGTGCGTTGCTTTGGTAACCCAGATCGCCCATTCGAAGGGATGTCGCGAAAGGCGTGTGCAGGCTATGAGTATCACCGTTAAAAGGCTGTAACTGGTGCTGCCTGTTGGCGACAAATGATCGGCACACTACCGGGGCGCCGCCAAATAAATACAATAATAACCAGAAATGGCGGCGAAAATTGCGTATCAGGCCAAAGTAGCGCTCTGTTTTATAATCTTGCAAAGAACCGGAATACTGTCCATGCTCCTTAAGTATTTGCCAGCAATTATCGGGCAATGACCAATTGTAATGTATCCCGGCGATGGTCTGCATAAGACGTCCATAGCGATTGCCAAGACCCTCTCGGTAAATCTTTTTCATGCTGCCAATATTGGAAGAGCCATACTCCGCCAAAGGAATATCTTTGTCCTCGCCAAGCACGCAGGGCATGCTGTTTACCCAAAGCAGTTCATCACCAATATTGCTATAAGTATAACGGTGGATATTTTCCAGTACCTGTAGCACCTCAGGTACAGATTCCAGTGGCGGGGTGATGAATTCAAGCAGTGCTTCGGAAAAATCCGTGGTGATATGGGGATGCGTCAACGTCGAACCTAGTGCTTTCGGATGTGGACGTTGTGACAACTGCCCTTGCGGGGTAACCCGAAGACTTTCTTTTTCAATGCCACGCCTGATACCGGCCAGCAGAGGATAATGGTCAGCTTGTGACAGTACTGACAAGCGCGATGTTAACGGGGACAAATGTAACTCCAGGTCAGGCTGCTGACAAGCTGTCAGGTATCACAGGATTATTTTTCTCGTCTGTCTTGCAGAGAAACACCTCTGCACGCAATGTTATATCGCTCGCATTAAGTTCTATGAGCTGGTTGAGAGCTATATCTTTATGTGGCGTTTTATACAATTCCGCAACCGTACAATCCCTAACCCAGATTAATTCT
Organism: Gammaproteobacteria bacterium; assembly: GCA_003645535.1. Lineage (GTDB taxonomy): Bacteria > Pseudomonadota > Gammaproteobacteria > Pseudomonadales > Porticoccaceae > HB2-32-21. The sequence goes on from QNFP01000001.1 coordinate 17,149, forward strand.
TTGGTCAGATAGTTGCCAGCCGCATCGCGCAGAATAAATAGCGTCATAAATCGCCTGACCCAGTTGATAATTGAGGCAAGTTTAACGGATCGGCCAGTCAGGGCAACTATTTTACTCAGCATCAGCGCCAAGGGTAGCAAGCTCAGGCAACGCAAGGGTAAATGTCCGATTTTTTAATCGGGCATTAGCAAATCATATTGCCGCACATCCACACCCCCGCACCTCGCGAATAAATGACAGATGGGTGGCACGGCCCAGTGCGTAATGTGCAGGTGCCAAAGAATTCCCTATCGAAAACTGATTTTTCTCGCGGCCCGAAAAGAGAAAATCTACAACAATATCCACTGCTGCCTGTGCCAGCACCACCGCTTAAAAGCGCCTGGTTTTGACGCCTGAAAGCAAAATCAGCCCTTGTCGTAAGGTATTGACTGTCGTTGGCTCAAGTGGCTCTGGATTGTTGACAGTACCAGACCATTCATAGATTATGCGCTGTTACCAATGGGTAAATGCAGGCCTTGTCGGGCAGAAAATTTCTAAGGAGGCTCTGATTAAGTTGATTAGAATTAGGCTGAGAAAAAATGGGCCTAATTTTCACCAAGAGAGCCGTAAGGATTTACCGCTGCTATTGGCCTTAAATATTTAGTGGTATTGCTTTGCAGATTACAGATCTAGTTCCATGTGGGCTGATCTAACGGATACCAAAAAACCAAAATCTAATTCTACTGAGCTTGATCTTATCGATCACGGTTCTGCATAACGGCCCGATAAGGGCTGCGTCACCACACTAGTAAACGAAGGGGGTAAATGTGTCTGGAATTCTTGGTTATGGAGCTTATGTGCCGTATTACCGGCTCACGCGGCAGGCCATGGGCAGTGGCCGGGGCGAACGAGCAGTCGCCAGCTATGATGAAGACGCTGTCTCCATGGCAGTAGAAGCGGGTCGCGAAGCATGTAGCAATAATGAAAACGCTATCGACACACTGATTTTTGCCACCACCAGCGCGCCCTATGCTGAAAAGCTCAACTCTGCTGCCATTACTGCTGCGCTTGATTTGCCTGCTTCCGTACGCTCTATGGAGTTAGGCGGCAATTCGCGGATGGGGCTGGCTGGTCTGTTACTAGCCGCTGATCTAGGTGTAGCGGGGAAAACCTCACTGGTTTGTGCCGGTGACGTGGTCGTTGGTGGGCCGGGTGGCGCACGGGAACGTGATAGTGGCGACGGTGCGGTTGCTTTTATAACCGGATCCGAAGATCAGGCCATTGCCAGGGTTTTAGGGCAGGCGTCGAGCACGACAGAAGTACTGGATGTATGGCGCCTCCCTGGTGATCAGTTTGCTCGCCAGTGGGAGGAGCGCTTTGGTGTAGAAGTACTGGCCCCGGTCAGTCTCGATACTGCCCAACGCGCGTTGACTGCCGCTGGCGTTGCTCCTGATCAGCTGACATCAGTGATTCTCGATGCCACCAACAAGCGCGACGTTGCGGGTATTCCAAAAGCACTCGGCCTTGAATCCGGACAGGTTGCCGACATGCTGGCTGATAACCTCGGTCGTTGTGGCGCGGCACATGCTGGGCTGGTACTGGCGAATGTGCTCGATACCGCTCAGCCCGGAGACAAAATTCTGGTTCTCTCAACTGCCGATGGTTGTGACGCAGTGGTATTGGAGGTGACCGACAACATAAAAAGTAGCGGCCGACCGAAACGGACAGTGCAGCATTGGCTGGCGTCGAGCAACAATGAGTTAGCCTATAATTCTTATTTAAAGTGGCGTGGTATTTTGCCCTTTGAGCCGCCTCGCCGGCCCGATCCCGACCGGCCTTCAGGACCAATTATGAAGCGCCATGAACGCTGGAAGTATGCGTTTTGTGGATCGCGGTGTGAATGTGGCCAGGCGCACTTGCCGCCGCAGCGAGCATGCGTTAAATGTCGATCGATAGACAAGATGAAAGAAGAACGCTTTGCCGATGAACCGTGTAAAGTGACGACTTTCACTCTCGATCATCTCGCTTATAGCTTGCAGCCACCAGTGATTTCATCGGTGGTAGACTTTGATGTTGGCGGGCGGCTTGCCTGCGAACTCACGGATGCCGACCCGGGGGAAGTGAAAATAGGTAATCGACTCGAAATGACTTTCCGGCGGTTTTATACCGGTCAGGGAGTCCATAATTATTTCTGGAAAGCGCGTCCGCAGCGCTAGGGGTATGAAAAATGGCTAGCAACGGAATTAAAGATCAAGTGGCGATTGTCGGCATGGGATGCACGGCGTTTGGTGAACATTGGGATCGGGATGCGTCGGATATGCTGATTGAATCAGCGACCAGCGCTTACCAGTCCGCAGGGGTGGATCCGGATGATGTCGATGCCTACTGGCTGGGCACCTTTGCCAGCGGAGTGTCTGGCATGGTCTTCTCTGAGGCATTGAAAACGCCCTACAAACCGGTGACGCGAATAGAAAACATGTGTGCGACTGGTAGTGAAGCCATTCGTAATGCAGCCTATGCCGTCGCCAGTGGCGCCTATGACCTGGTTATGGCTGTCGGCGTAGAAAAATTAAAAGATGGTGGTTATTCGGGTTTGGTAGTGCCGGGGCCGGATGGCGATGGCACCGAATCCAGCATGACTGCACCAGCCATGTTTTCGTTGCTGGCGCCGGCTTATTGTGAAAAATACGGTGTTGAAGAAAGCGAATTGAAAGACGTGTTATCCCGTATCGCCTGGAAGAACCACGTTGCCGGGGCAAAAAACCCCAAGGCGCAATTTCGCAAAGAAGTGCCTATAGAGAAAATTTGTAATTCACCGCGTATCGCTGGCATGTTTGGCGTGTTCGATTGTTCCGGTGTGGCGGATGGTTCTGCGGCGGCAATCATGTGTCGCGCTGAAGATGCTCATAAATACACGGACAATCCTATCTACCTGAAGGCTTTTTCGATTGCCGCCGGACCCAATGAAGGATTTATCAGCGAAGATTACGACTTCACTACTTTCCAGGAAGTGGTGGTCTCTGCCCAGGATGCCTATAAACAGGCCGGCATTACCAACCCTCGCGAGCAAATCAGCATGGCTGAAGTCCATGACTGCTTTACGGCCACCGAGCTGGTATTGATGGAGGATATGGGCTTTTCAGAGCGTGGTGAAGGTTGGCGCGATGTGATGGAGGGTCGGTTTGACGGTGACGGCGCACAGCCAATAAACCCGGATGGGGGGCTAAAGAGTTTTGGTCATCCCATTGGCGCTAGCGGTCTGCGTATGATGTATGAAATGTGGCTACAGCTCCGTGGCGAAGCCGGGGAACGGCAGATTGATAATCCCAAAATCGGTTTGACTCACAACCTGGGTGGTCAGCCCGGGCGTTGTGTCAGCTTTGTTTCTATTGTCGGCAACGAAATTGGCTAGTGCCTGGGACTAATACCAGGGGACTAACACCAGGGGGCTAGTGCCTGGGACTAATACCAGGGGACTAATACCAGGATAATAGCTTGTCCTGCAAAACTTGTAGAAGAGAAAGCCCGGTTTTCCGGGCTTTTTTGTCACTGGCTTTTTTAGTCATTAAGGGTTCAAGGCTTAGAGAACCTCTGATTTATTCTACTTGCGTTTCATTGCCCCGAAAAAGTCTTCGTTGCTATCGAAACTTTTGAGTTTATCGATTAAAAATTCGGTAGCTGACAGATCTTCCATGTCATGAAGGAGTTTGCGTAATATCCACACGCGCTGTAATTCCGCCTCCTCCATAAGCAAATCTTCACGGCGGGTACCCGAGCGGCGAATATTGATCGCGGGGTAAATACGTTTCTCGGCAATTTTCCGGTCCAGATGTAACTCCATATTGCCGGTGCCTTTGAACTCCTCGTAAATCACCTCATCCATTTTTGATCCAGTATCGACCAGCGTCGTGGCAATAATAGTCAGACTGCCGCCAAATTCGATATTTCTTGCCGCACCAAAAAAGCGTTTGGGTTTTTCAAGTGCATGGGCATCTACGCCGCCGGTTAATACTTTTCCGGAGGATGGAATTACGGTGTTATAAGCCCGCGCCAGGCGCGTAATAGAGTCAAGCAGAATCACCACGTCCTTTTTATGTTCGACCAGGCGTTTAGCCTTTTCGATGACCATATCAGCGACCTGTACATGGCGAGCGGGCGGTTCGTCAAAAGTTGATGCAACGACTTCGCCGCGCACGGTGCGCTGCATTTCGGTGACTTCCTCAGGACGCTCATCAATAAGCAACACAATCATTATTGTTTCAGGATTATTACGGGTAATAGCCTGGGCAATATGCTGCATCATAATGGTTTTGCCCGCTTTGGGGGGCGCCACAATTAAACCTCGCTGGCCTTTACCAATAGGGGCTACCAGATCAATGATTCGGCCTGTCAGATCTTCTGAACTGCCGTTACCGGTCTCAAGAACGAAACGCTCATCTGGAAATAACGGCGTCAGGTTTTCGAAAAGAATCTTGTTACGCGCGTTTTCAGGCTTGTCGAGATTGATAGTGTTTACTTTTAACAGGGCAAAATAACGCTCACCATCCTTGGGAGGGCGGATTTTGCCTTCTATGCTATCGCCTGTTCTTAAGTTAAATCGACGGATTTGACTCGGTGACACATAGATATCGTCCGGACCGGCAAGATAACTAGAGTCCGCCGAGCGCAAAAAACCAAAGCCGTCGGGCAGGATTTCGAGAACTCCATCGCCGTAAATATCTTCACCGCTTTTAGCGTGTCGTTTTAAGATATTAAAAATAATGTCTTGCTTGCGAGAGCGCCCCAGATTTTCCAGGCCGGTTTCAGCGCCAATAGCAATAAGTTCGTCAATACGCTTGGTTTTCAGATCAGTTAGATTCATAAGTGTTGTTATGCAGGTGTGTAGTAATAATTTTTTGTGGTTGGAAAGACCGGCGGGATATTGATTAATATAATGCTACATCCGCTTCAGCAACAAGCAACTGGTGCAGGTTCTTATATGCCACTCAGGTGGCCGGTCAGAAGTTTTGGCTTACGATATTCGGGAAGATTTGACGCTGTTTCGGCGAGTATAGCGCTTGCTGATGAAATAACAACTGGTTTTACAGACAGAGAGGACTGGACAAATGACTATAGGCCACTTTCTATAAACTCTGTTAACTGGGCCTTCGATAGCGCCCCTACTTTAGTATCTTGCAAGGCACCTTCCTTAAATAGCATTAGCGTGGGGATGCCACGGACATTGAATTTGGCGGCGACATCGCGATTAACATCTACATCTAACTTGCAGATCTTTAATTTGCCATCATAAGTATCGGCAATCTCATCCAGAATCGGCGCAATCATCTTGCATGGCCCACACCATTCCGCCCAAAAGTCAACCAGTACTGCGGTATCAGCACCGAGCACATCATTATCGAAATCGGCGTCGCTAGTGTGCACGATTTTATCACCCATAGGGTTCTCTCCTGATTGTTTGTCTATCGCAAGTCGATTTGGCGAATGATAACATCCACATCTGCCAGTAAACAAACGTCGCTAAAATCAGGTGCTAAGCAAAACAATAACGTCCTCCCCAGGTACGGATAATTTCAGTGTCGCAGCGGTCGACCTGGGCTCCAATAGCTTTCATATGCTGGTCACCAGAGTTAACCAGGGCGAACTGCGCCCTGTCGAAGCCCTGGGCGAGCACGTACAGTTAGCCGCCGGCCTACACAAAGGGCGTTTGACGGCAGAGTCAATGACCAGGGGCCTGCATTGCCTGACTCAATTTAGCCAGGCCCTCGCGGTGCTCAAGCCAGACGCGGTCCGCGTCGTGGCCACTAACACCTTACGCGCAGCAAAAAATGCTGCTGAGTTTACCGCCAGGGCATCCACCACTCTTGGCTATCCAGTCGAAGTTATCTCCGGCCGTGAAGAAGCACGACTGATTTATCTTGGCGTCGCGCACACACTGGCTGATGATGATCGGGCGCGGTTGATGATCGATATCGGCGGCGGCAGTACCGAAGTGGTTATCGGAAAACGCTTCAAGGCACGACTCACCGAAAGTTTACATATGGGCTGTGTTTCCTGGCGAGAACAATTTTTCCCCAACGGGCATATAAAGCGAAAAGCTTTTGAGCGCGCATATCAAGCCGCCTACCTGGAGGTACTAAATATTCGCAAGGCTTATCGGCGCAGGGGCTGGGACAACGTCGTTGGTTCCTCCGGCACACTCAACGCGATCGCTGACGTGCTGACTGCTCAGTCAGGGGAAAAGCGGGAGATTACTCGCGCCGATCTGGAACAACTCAAAGTTCGTGTTCTGGGGTTTAACAATGTCGACGAGCTTGCCACGATCAAGGGGCTAAAAGAACGTCGCCGTAGTGTTTTTCCTGGTGGCCTTGCCATTTGCTGTGCGCTTTTTGACGCCCTGGAAATCGATCTAATGATCACCTCGCGCGGTGCCTTACGCGAAGGTGTTGCCTACGAGTTGCTCGGTCGCTTAGCTCATGAAGATGTCCGAGAGCGAACAGTGAACGCGATGATGGAACGTTCACATGTCGATATCGATAACGCAGAAAGAGTGGAGGAAGTGGCTGCCCATCTGTTTAAAGAAATCCAGAAATCATGGCAGTTAAGCGATGCCGATGGAGACTTATTAAGCTGGGCTGCGCGACTGCACGAAATTGGCCTGTCTATAGCCCACAGTCAGTTCCATAAACATGGCCAGTACCTGATCAATAATGCTGACCTGCCCGGCTTTTCGTTGATTGAGCAGCAAGCATTAGGCATTCTCGTTCGCGGTCACCGGCGTAAGTTTCCAGTGAGTGTTTTTAACGGCCTTCCACCAGGCGAACGGTTACGGCTGGAGCGGCTTTGCGTGTTACTACGTCTGGCGGTTCTATTTAAATACGTGGAGTCGGCAGAAGGTATGCCTCGGTTCAATATGAAGGCCCGAAGCTACCGCTGTGATCTGGATTTTCCTGCCCAATGGCTGTCACGCCACCCACTGACTGAAGCTCAATTACGAATAGAACAGAATTACTTACGTAAAGCCAACTATCAATTACAATTCTAGCCCGCTGGCCTGGCCGACGACCATCCGCTGCAGGGGTTTTCGTTACTTTCCCTCGACAAACAGCAACCCATGACAAACAACAGCAACCACAAGCCTTCCAGCAGTGAATATATGCAGTGGATGCAATTGAATCTTAGTCAGCCTTTGATGTCATTATACTAGCGTGCTAAAAGTACAATATTAATAATCAGAGGCGAAATATTTTGTTCAAAAGGGTGTTGCTACTCGCAATAATTGTAACGGGGATAGCCTGCTATTTTCTATTTGATTTGCAACGCGTTGCGAGTGTCGACTTTTTCCAGAATCTCTATCAGCAACAACCACTTTTAACCGCAGGCATTTACTTCCTGGTTTATGTATTGGCAACGGCGTTATCGTTACCTGTTGGTGCTTTGTTGAGTCTAGCTGGGGGCGCTGTATTCGGACTCACTGCGGGTGTAGTGCTAGTCTCGTTCGCCAGCACCATTGGCGCGACGCTGGCCTTTCTGATCTCACGTACGTTGTTGCGAGAATGGGTGCAGGAAAAGTTTGCACATCATATGCAGGCTATTAATCGAGGCATTGAAAAGGATGGCGCTTTCTACCTGTTTTCATTGCGTTTGATACCAATATTCCCCTTCTGGCTAATTAATCTATCAATGGGTTTGACATCACTGCGCGTGCCCACTTATTTCTGGATCAGCCAGCTAGGTATGCTACCGGCCACTCTTGTGTACGTGAATGCCGGCGCTGAACTGGCGGCTATAACAGAATTATCTCCAGCCGGCATATTGACGCCGGGCTTACTATTATCATTCATACTGCTGGCTAGTTTGCCATTTTTTGCCAAAGCTGTAGTTGGCCTTAGTAAGCGATGGCAAGTTTATCGGCCCTATCAAAAGCCACAACAATTTGATGCAAACTTGCTGGTCATTGGTGGCGGTAGTGCTGGCCTGGTGACCGCACTAATCGGTGCCGCCGTAAAGGCCAAAGTAATACTCGTTGAAAAAGGCAAAATGGGTGGCGACTGCCTCAACACCGGCTGCGTGCCCAGTAAAGCGTTAATAAAAGCGGCTCGCTCGGTTGCTGACATTCGCAAGGCCCATGAACTGGGCATTGACGTTGATGAGCCGCACGTCGACTTCCCTCGTGTAATGAGCAGAGTTCAGCAAGTTGTAGACACTATCGCGCCCCACGATTCGGTCGAGCGGTTTACCGATCTGGGCGTCGAATGCCTTGCTGGTGAAGCAAGGCTATTATCACCCTGGCAGGTGCAGATCGGTGAGCGCACAATTAGCGCCAAAAATATCGTCATCGCCAGTGGTGCAGAGCCTTTTGTGCCACCCATACCCGGCATTAACGAAGTGGATTACCTTACATCAGACAATTTATGGGAGCTGCGCGACCAACCCTCGTCATTGTTGATACTGGGCGCTGGGCCTATCGGTTGTGAGCTGGCACAGGCATTTCAGCGCCTGGGCACACAGGTTACATTGGTGGATATGATGTCGAATATATTACCCCGTGAAGACACCGACGTTGCTGACCTGGTACGTCAGCGCCTCGAGCAGGAAGGTGTGGAGATATTGCTTAACCACAAAACCGTAGGGTTTGAGCAGCAACACGGTACCGACATCGCATTGCTCGAAGCTCTAGCTGACAGCAGCGCAGACGAAAGTCTCGCCGGCGGGCAACATAAAGCACAACGCAAGTTGGCCTTTAACAAACTATTAGTTGCCGTAGGTCGTAAAGCGAAAACAGACGGGCTGGGGCTGCAAGCTCTGGGTATAGAAATAACAGCTCAGGGTACTTTAGCGGTCGACAAGCATTTACGTACCCGCTTCGCCAATATTTATGCTTGCGGCGATGTCACCGGGCCTTATCAGTTCACCCATACCGCCGCCCATCAGGCCTGGTATGCCGCAGTTAACGCTTTGTTCGGTAGCTTCAAAAAGTTTGCCGTCGATTACCGTGTGATTCCCTGGACCACATTTACCGACCCGGAAATAGCTCGTGTCGGCATCAGTGAAGCGGATGCCAAAGAACAGGGCATTGCTTACGAGGTGGTTCGTTATCCATTAAGTGAGCTGGATCGAGCCATCGCCGATAATACAACCGAGGGTTTTGTTAAAGTGTTAACGGCACCCGGCAAAGACCGGATACTGGGTGCCACCATTGTCGGGTCCCATGCCGGCGAACTACTCACTGAATTTGTCACCGCCATGAAACGGAATATGGGTCTGAACAAAATACTCGGTACTATTCACGCCTATCCGACGCTTAGCGAAGCCAATAAAATGGCGGCCGGTATCTGGAAACGCGGTCATGCACCCAAAAAACTACTAACTTATGTCGAAAAATACCACTACTGGAGATTAAGGAGAAAAAGTTAACATGGAGAAATCAAACGTATACGAAAATGTACAGGATCGCTACAGCCAGGGCGCACAACAACGGCAGGAAGCCCTGTGTTGCCCCGTTGATTACGACCAGTCGCTATTGACCGCCCTGCCCCAGGAAATCATCGACAAGGACTATGGCTGCGGTGATCCTTCACGTTATGTGCGCGAAGGTGATCACGTACTCGATCTGGGTAGCGGGGGTGGAAAAATATGCTATATGGCCGCGCAACTGGTTGGCGATCAGGGCCATGTGACCGGTGTAGACATGACTGATGAGATGTTGACCCTGTCACGGAAATATAAGCCGGAAATGGCAGCAGCACTGGGTAGTGATCGAGTCACTTTCCATAAGGGCTATATACAGGATCTGGCTCTGGATGTTGGTGCTACCGAGCAATACCTGGCAGAGCAGCCGATCAAAAATGCGGCAGATTTGCAGGCCCTTTTAAGGTGGCAATCTGAACAGCGTTGCAACGAACCGCTTATTCGTGACAACTCAATCAGTCTTGTGATCAGCAACTGTGTACTCAACCTGGTGGCCGAAACTGATCGCAAACAGATGATCAGTGAAATCTATCGTGTACTGGCACCCGGTGGGCGGGTGGCAATATCGGATATTGTCGCCGATGAACGGGTGCCCGGTGAGTTAAAAGATGATCCCGAGTTGTGGAGTGGCTGTATTTCCGGTGCGTTTCAGGAAGCGGATTTTCTCAATGCCTTTGTCGACGCGGGATTTGTGGCCGTAGCTTATGACAAATGGGACAGCGCCCCCTGGCAGGTTGTAGATGGTATTGAGTTTCGCTCAGTGACACTCACTGCAATGAAGCCCGTTGGTGATGATGACTACGACGGAGGGCATGCCCTGCTTTATAAAGGCCCCTACGTACAGGTAAAGGATGATGGAGGTAATGTTTATTACCGCGGTGAACGCATGGCGGTATCAAAACACACTTACGATGCACAGTTAGGTGGTGCGTACAACGATGACTTTATTGGCTTTGAGCCTGCGCAACCATTGAATAACGGGCCGTTCCGGTCGCCGGAAGGCACACGTCGAGCAGCTTCCGTTACCAAAGGCGGTATACACAACGCAAGCACCCAAAAAAATAGCTGTTGTTAAGGCATTTTCTTTGTGGTCTGAGCCACACTTGCGGCAAATACTGTGCGCTCTGAAGCAATGGCTTTAGCCGCGAAGTCGGTCAAGGCAAGAAGTATTAGCAGTTAAAACCGGGCTAGTATGGAGTCTAGAAACTGGTGTCCCTGCAGTGTGGTCACTAATGCTTTGGTTGGAGCGTGGACGAGACCCTCACGTTCCAGGTTCGCCCATAATCCGCTTATATATTCAAAATCCAGACCGGTGCGCTGCTCAAAATAGTCTTTTGGTACACCCTGGTTGAGTCGCAACACATTCATAAAAAACTCCACCGGCAACTCTGTATTACCTAAGGTGCGTGTATTTGCCAGGTATTTGTTCGCCAGGTGCGAGTTTGTCGAAAAATCATCTTGTCTGTCCAGGTAATCCGAGGGCAAACGGGTTTTCTGGCTGCGAATAATCCCTTGCATTTCCGCTACTGTAATTTTCCCATGGGCACCAGCACCAATACCCAGGTAGTCACCAAATTGCCAATAGTTATTATTATGGACAGCCTGCCGACTGGCCTGAGCAAAAGCAGATACTTCATATTGCTCAAAACTCGCAGCCTGTAAAGTCGCGAGCCCGCCGTCCTGAATAGCTTCCAGCCTGGGTTCATCCGGCAGGGTCGGTGGTTTCGAATAGAACACAGTATTGGGTTCGATGGTTAATTGATACCAAGATATATGTTCCGGTTCGAGCTCAATTGCCTGCTCGATATCGGCGCGGGCCTGAGCCGGGTTTTGATCTGGCAAGCCATGCATTAAATCGAGATTGATATTATCGAAGCCCGCTTGTCTTGCGGTCTCAACTGCCTGAATAGCTTCGCTACGGCCGTGGATTCGGCCCAGGGCTTTTAGGTGTTGATCATTAAAACTCTGGATGCCTATAGATAAGCGGTTGACCCCGGCATGTTTGTAGCCGGTAAACTTTTCCTGCTCAAAGGTGCCGGGGTTGGCTTCGAGTGTAATTTCGGCACCGTCAGCAATGCCAATTATTTTTTGTGCTGCATCAATAATAGCTTCGATAGATGCTGCCGAGAACAGGCTGGGAGTGCCGCCGCCAAAAAAGATAGAAACCAGTTCACGACCCTGCGCAAGTTCAGCATCAAATTCTAAATCTTTTATCAAAGTCTCAACGTACTCAACTTCTGGTAAGCCACCGTTATCCGCGTGCGAGTTAAAATCACAATAGGGGCATTTTTTTACGCACCAGGGAATGTGCACATACAATGATAGAGGCGGCAGCTCTAGCACGGTGATGGCTTCAAAAAATATCAGCCACGCAGATGATCTAGCAGGCAGACCATAGCTTTACTGCGGTGGCTGAGAATATTTTTTTCAGCACCACTCAGTTGTGCTGAACTGCAATCACGTTCGGGAACGAAAAAAACTGGATCGTAGCCAAAACCATTATTACCCTGTGGCTGGGCCAGGATGCGCCCTTCCCAGGTGCCCTGACAGATATGTGGTGTAGCATCCTGAGGATGTCGCAGGTAGACCAGTAAACATTGAAAGCGAGCTGTGCGTTGAGCGGAAGGAACGTCGCGCAACAAGCCAAGAAGTTTGGCGTTATTTTTCCGATCGTTACCCTGTTCTCCTGCAAAACGTGATGAATAGATGCCTGGCGCACCGTCAAGGAAGTCCACCTCCAGGCCCGAATCATCGGCAATAGCAGGTAATTGTGCACACAGACTGGCGTGACGAGCTTTGATAATGGCATTTTCAACAAAACTGAGGCCAGTCTCTTCTACTTCGGGAACATTGAATTCCTTCTGAGGGATGACATTGATCGAGGCTTTTGACAGGAGTTGCTGGAATTCTTTGACCTTGCCAGGATTATTGCTTGCCAGTACAACCTTTGCGGTCATATCAGGCAACTACATCGCGCACAAAATGAGTTTTACTTATCATGGTAAAAAGTGCGTTGGAATGATATATGCCCAGCCGGTTTGTCAGGGTCAGGCTGTACGGTGATTTTAAACGTCAGCGGATCTTCGTTTTCAAATCGAAAAAGCGCCAGATAATATATGGCGCCGCCTTCATTGATTTCAAAAAAATCCAGCTTTTTCTGTTGGGCGAAAATGTTGGCGACATGTCCGGTTACCAGAGCAGACTTACCACCAGAACTGGCGGTAGCACCCGCTGGAATGACGGCGATATTAACCAGGCCTTTGTCCTTGCCGCGAATAATACTGTAGGTAGCAGCCACCTCGGGGCTGATAAAGCTGCTGTTAAACGCGCTATAAAGTACTTTGTAATCTTCGAAAGTTTTATATGTCTCTGCTGCATTGGCAGTTGAGAAGACAATTGTGGTGGAAAATAACGCAAAAATGAGCAGTGCTTGTTTCATGGCCCCGTCTCCAGTTAGTTTATGAGACTCCGCTATCGTTTATTTACTCAAATGATAAATCGCAGTCTCTGCAAACATATTAGGCCAAAACCGGCTAAGCTGCCGGTCGGGCCTGTGTCCCGTCACAGTTTCACGATGCAATATTTTGATCCCCTTTTCGCCACAAAGTGCCTCAAAGTCTTTTACGGTACAAAAATGAATATTGGGTGTGTCGTACCATTGGTGGGACAGCTGTTTGGTCACCGGCATTCGACCACGCACCATCAAATAGATGCGCGTACGAATATTGCCGAAGTTTGGAAAGGTGACGATACATTCCTTGCCAACGCGCAACATTTCATCTACGACCAGATCCGGGCGGTGCAATACCTGCATGGAGTAAGTCATCAATACGGTATCAAAGCTTTTATTCTGGAAGTTTTCCAGCCCTTCGTTAATATTTTTTTCAATAACATTAACGCCACGCGCAATACAGGCGGTGATCTGCTCGGGGTCGATCTCAAGGCCGTAGCCCTCCGTGTGGCGATTTTCTTCAAGGCTTTTGAGTAGAGTGCCGTCACCGCAGCCAAGATCGAGCACCCTGCTGCTTAGCGGCACCCACTGCTGCAGTATGTCTAGATCAATACGCAGCATCAGTCTCGCTCCTCTCCATTGACCATTTCTCTGGCTACGTTGTTCATATAGGTGCGGAATATTTGTTCATAACGCTCATTGGGTAGCAAAAAAGCATCATGCCCCATGTTCGATTGCACTTCGGTATACACCACATCCCGATTCGCAGCGATCAGCGCATCGACGATTTCTCTTGAGCGCAGTGGTGCGAAGCGCCAGTCACTGGAAAATGACATGACAAGAAATTTGCACTGTGCATGCGCAAACGCCTGTACGGGATCATCGTTATGTTCTCTGGCAAGATCAAAGTAGTCGAGCACTTTGGTCATTAACAGGTAAGTGTTGGCGTCAAAGCTTTCGGCAAAACGATCGCCCTGGTGGCGCAAATAACTTTCCACCTGAAATTCTACCGGTGCTTCCAGGCCTCGCTGAAAAGAGCCGCTGCGCAGTTCCCGGCCAAACCGCAAGCCCATCAATTCGCCAGACAGATAGGTGATATGGCCAATCATACGTGCCAGTGCGAGGCCGTTTTTAGGAATGGTGCCCTTTTCCAGAAAGTCGCCATCAAAAAACTGTGCATCACTGCTGATAGCGCGACGGGCGATTTCGTTAAAAGCGATATTTTGAGCGGTCAGTTTCATCGCTGAGGCAATGACAACACAGTGACGCACCCTTTGAGGGTGCTCGATGGCCCAGCGCATGGCAGTCATCCCCCCCAGGCTCCCACCAATGACAGCAGCCCATTGATCAATACCTAATTCATCAGCCAGGCGGGCCTGACTGCTTACCCAGTCGCGTACCCGCAGCGGTGGGAAGTCTTTGCCCCAGGCTTTGCTGGTGGCCGGGTTAACCGAACGCGGGCCGGTGCTGCCATGACAGCCGCCCAGATTATTAAGTGAGACGACAAAAAAATGGTTAGTATCAATCGGTTTACCAGGGCCAATATAGTCATCCCACCAGCCAGCTTTGATATCACTGGGCGAATGGTAGCCTGCGGCGTGATGGTTTCCGCTCAGCGCATGACAGATCAATACAGCGTTGGATTTCTTTTCGTTAAGTTCACCGTAAGTTTCAACGATTAAATGGTAATCACGAAGAGTGCGGCCACAGCTGAGCTCTATCGGTTCTTTGAATTGATAGAGCTGTGTTTCTACCAGGCCGACAGAATTTTCAGGAAAAGAATCCGGCATTAGTGAGGTCGTTGTTAGCAAAGGCGTGGAGTCTAAAGAGACACGTCAAGCTTCGCAAGGCGATTAGGCTCGGGCGATACTGGCTTGTTCCGGTAATTTTATCGGCATTGTAATAGCAATGGTTTTTTGTCGACTGGTCAGCCCTTTAATAAGCTCTACGCGGTTTTTTGGTACGCCAAATTGCGCGGCCAGGTATTTAACAAGACAACTGTTTGCTGCGCCTTCCGTGGCGACGGCGGAAATGCGAATTTTCAGACGTTCATTATAAAGCCCTACAATAGCACTGTGCGCTGCATTAGGCTGTATGTGGCAATAAATCAACAGAGTATCCTGGCGCCAGCTGTAATGTCGCATT
The DNA here is from genome assembly GCA_003645535.1 of Gammaproteobacteria bacterium. Taxonomy (GTDB): domain Bacteria; phylum Pseudomonadota; class Gammaproteobacteria; order Pseudomonadales; family Porticoccaceae; genus HB2-32-21. The sequence goes on from QNFP01000001.1 coordinate 32,192, forward strand.
AGGTGGGCCTGTTACATGACACCCGGTACAAAAAGGGGGGGTAGCTGAGCAGATACAGCTACGTTACGAACAAAAATACGCAACACATTAAGTAGCATAAACATAAGGATAGGGGACAGATCCAGGCCACCTAGCGACGGTAATAGTTTGCGAAAAGGGATCATCACTGGATCCATCAATTGCCACATTAGTGCTACTGCAGGGTGACGGCTCTGTGGTGCCACCCAACTCAGCACGATAACTATCAATAAACCGTAAAAATAGATATTCAATAACATTGTAACCATACCAAGCGCCGACCAGGTCAACAATGACAAAACAGGTAGCAATTGGCCGTTATAAACCATGGCTGAACCCTGTATAGCCACTATCTGCACCATCATCGCTAACACCAGGCTGGCGGTATTAAAATTATTGAACGCTGGAAACACTTTTTGTAATGGCGTAATCGGCTTCGCCGTCGCTTTTACAATGAATTGTGATATTGGGTTGTAAAAGTTTGCTTTGCATACCTGCAGCAAAAAGCGCAGTAAAATAATAAGCAAATAAAAGCTCGCCAGCGCCTGAATTAAATAGATACTGATTTCAGTAAATGTACTCATTGAGGGTTTCCTGTTTAAAGTGCTTCTTCAGCCATTTCTACCGCCCGCTGACAGGCGGCCTGTATGGCCTGTTCAAATACCTCCGGCAGGCCGCCGGCTATTAATGCATTGACTGCACGTTCAGTGGTGCCGCCGGGAGAGGTGACTCGGCGTCGTAATTCTGCCGGCTCAAACTGACCCTGGGCAGCCATGGCCGCAGCGCCGAGAGCCGTTTGCACCGTCAGCTGACGAGCTACATCTCGATTTAGCCCCAGTTTGACACCGGCATCCTCCATGGCTTCCATAACCAGAAAAAAGTAGGCGGGGCCGCTACCGGAAAGTGCCGTCACACTATCAATATCCGCTTCTGAGTCAAACCAGCTCACGGTGCCTACGGCTGAGATGATGTCTTCGGCCAGTGAACACTGCTCGCGAGTCACTTGCGGCGAGGCGAATAGCCCGGCAGCGCCTTTTCGCAGCAAAGCGGGCGTGTTAGGCATGCAGCGCACGATGGGCACATCACCTGTAAACCAGGTTTGCAATGCAGCGACCGGGATCCCCGCAGCAATGGAGATGACCAGGGGCTGGCGTGCCATATTGTGTGTCATGGTAGCAGCCAGGCCGGTGACGACCGTATTCATCAATTGCGGTTTAACGGCAAGTATTACCACGTCAGCTTCGACAGCCATATTATTGTCTGCATAAATTGCAATGTGGTATTGCTCTTCCAGCTGTTGTCGGGAAGCGGCTGCGGGATCACATGCAACGATGGACTCTAGCGGATAACCCTGTTCAAGCAGACCGCCAATGAGACTGCTCGCCATGTTTCCGCCGCCTATAAAAACTAATTTTGGCTTACTCATTATCAATCTCCTGAGAATTTACTGCTACCGCCGAATTGTGTAGTTTGTGTCGTCATACACAAGGCATTTTATCTTATTCCTTTAATGCCCTGGTTTGTCGCGGACCGAAAATCCCCGTACCAATGCGTACAATGGTAGCCCCTTCATGAATAGCGGCCGCCCAGTCGTTTGACATACCCATAGAGAGAGTATCTAAAGACTCGAACTGCGGAATATTGCTTTTAAGCTCTTCTAGCAGCTGTGCGACGCGTCGAAAAGGTTGCCTCTCCGCCGCGAAACCTGTCCTGGGCCTCGGCAGCACCATCAGACCACGCAGGCGAAGATTGGGTAATTCGCAGATGGTGTTTGCCAGGTCTAAAATAGCGTGGGGTTCGACACCGGATTTACCGGCTTCGCTGTCAATATTAACCTGGATGCAGATGTTTAACGGTTGCGCTACACCTTGCCGGTGCTCACTGAGACGGGTGGCAACGCGTATGCGATCGACAGTATGTACCCAACTGAAATGCCTGGCAATATCTTTGGTTTTATTGCTCTGCACTGGTCCGATAAAATGCCACTCCGGGTTGATATCGGATAATGTAGTGATTTTTTCAAGAGCTTCCTGGAGGTAATTCTCACCAAAACATTGAATGCCGGCATGCCAGGCCGCTAACAATTTTTCGGCACCTTGCCCCTTACTTACTGCCAAAACTTTGACCGTATCGCTGTTTCTATGAGAATTTATGCTAAATTCCTCCAGTAACACTTTGATTTGGCGTATATTATTGGCTATATTGTCCATCTATACAGGGCACTCTATGTTGCTATCGCGGCAGGTTATCAATTATTACAGGGTTTGGTAATGGATATAACAGAACTATTGGCTTTCAGCGCTAAGCAGGGCGCTTCGGATTTGCACTTGTCGGCGGGTATGCCGCCACTAATTCGAGTTGATGGCGACGTACGTAGGGTTAATCTACCCCCCCTCGAGCATAAGCAGGTCCATAGCCTGATTTACGAAATCATGAACGACAAACAACGTCGTGATTACGAAGAATTCCTGGAAACCGATTTTTCCTTCGAAGTGCCAGGCGTTGCCCGTTTTCGCGTCAATGCTTTCAATCAGAACAGGGGAGCTGCTGGCGTTTTTCGTACTATCCCATCCCGCGTGTTAACGCTTGAAGATCTCGGCTTCGGTCAGATTTTTAGAGACATATCCATGTTGCCACGGGGCCTGGTGCTAGTGACCGGACCAACCGGATCGGGCAAAAGTACCACACTGGCAGCGATGGTTGACCACGTTAACGATAACCGGTACCAGCATATCCTCACCATCGAGGATCCTATTGAGTTTGTCCACGAGAGCAAAAAATGTCTGGTTAATCAACGGGAAGTTCACAAGGATACTCACGGTTTCGGCGAGGCTCTCAGGTCGGCGCTGCGAGAAGATCCGGATATTATCCTGGTCGGCGAAATGCGTGATCTGGAGACCATTCGTCTGGCACTGACTGCAGCTGAAACCGGACATTTGGTATTCGGCACCTTGCACACGACTTCGGCCGCAAAAACCATTGACCGGGTGATCGATGTATTCCCGGCGGCGGAAAAAGATATGGTGCGTGCAATGTTGTCAGAATCATTGCAGGCGGTTTTAGCACAGACTTTGATGAAAAAAATTGGTGGTGGGCGAATCGCCTCCAACGAAATCATGATTGGTACGCCGGCTATTCGCAACCTGATTCGCGAGGATAAGGTCGCGCAAATGTATTCAGCGATCCAGACTGGCGCCGGTCATGGTATGCAGACCATGGATCAATGTCTGCAAAAAATGGTAACGCAGAAACTTATAACTAATGAAGCGGCACGCGAGAAAGCAAAAATACCTGAAGATTTTGCGTAACTTTTGCGTAACTTATGCATAGTTAAGGCACCTCAAACCCTGGGGTTAGAGGCAACCAGAGGAGATACAGATCGTGGAATTTGATAGTTTATTGCGGCTAATGGTAGAAAAGGAGGCCTCTGATCTGTTCATTACTGACGGCATTCCTCCTTCGATCAAAGTTAATGGCAAAGTGATACCGGTGGGGAAAAAGCCACTGGATGGTCAGCAGGCCCGTGAGCTGGTTGAAGGTGTTATGGATGAAAAACAACGGCAGGAATTTCATCAGCATAAGGAACTTAACTTCGCCATTGCTTCGGATCGGGTAGAGGGTTCCCGCTTTCGAGTCAGCGCTTTTTATCAGCGCAACGAAGTCGGCATGGTGTTGCGACGCATTGAAATGAAAATTCCGACCGTTGAACAATTATTGCTGCCGCGGACACTCAATGAGCTGGTGATGGAAAAACGCGGCATTATTATCTTTGTCGGCGCGACAGGCACCGGTAAATCGACTTCATTGGCGGCCATGGTTGGTCATCGCAACCGTAACAGCCACGGGCATATAATCTCCGTGGAAGACCCCATTGAATTCATCCATCAACACGAAGGATGCATTATTACCCAGCGTGAAGTGGGCATTGATACGGAGTCTTTCGACGTGGCGTTGCGTAATACCCTGCGACAGGCGCCCGATGTGATTTTGATCGGTGAGATACGCACCCAGGAAACCATGTCAAATGCCATTACCTTTGCCGAAACAGGTCACCTGGTACTCGCTACTTTACACGCAAATAACGCCAACCAGGCGCTGGATCGGATTCAACACTTCTTCCCGGCCGAAGCTCACACCCAGTTATGGATGGATCTATCGTTGAACCTGAAAGCCATGATTGCACAGCAGCTGATTCCAACAGCGGATGGAAAGGGACGGCGCGCTGCGATTGAAATTCTTATTAACACTCCGCTGGCATCTGATTTGATTCGCAAGGGCGAGGTACACAAGCTGAAGGAGTTGATGACGCGTTCCACGGAACAGGGCATGCAGACTTTCGATCAGGCACTTTACCGCCTGTATGATGAAGGTGTGATTACTTATGAGGACGCTATCGCTGCCGCAGACTCTAAAAATGACCTGCGCCTGCTGATCAAGCTCCAATCAGAGACCGACGTCGGTTATCTAGATAGTGCTGCTGATGAGCTCACCGTGAAGGAGCATGAAGAAGACAGCTTCAGACTGTTTCACCGCTAATGAATTGATCAACGATTGATTAGTGCCAGTCCCTTTATTACTGGGGTTATCACGGGGATTAAGGTAGTTTGGCTTAGGGATTGATGGCAAGGTCTGGTTGCTGTAGCCAGCTCTGCAGAATCAGGCAAGCTGCCAAAGCATCGACGGGGGATTGGCGATAATCTCCCGTGGGTTGCTTTGATTTAGCTTCCATAGATTTAGCTTCAATAGTAGATAGACGTTCGTCGAACATTAAAACTTTGCAACCACTACGTCCCCGTAAGCGTCGCGCAAACTTACGTGCGCGGGCGCAGAACTCGCTTTCAGAACCATCGATATTCAATGGCAGGCCCACAATTAGCAAACCTGGCTGCCAATCATCAATATGCTTAAGGACTTGCGGCCAGTGTGGCTTACCGTCTTTAGCACGGAGCACCGTAAGCGGGCGGGCGCTAACAGTGAGTGTTTGGCCCACCGCCATACCGATATTGCGTGTGCCAAAATCAAACGCCAGCACCGTAACAGGTGCAGCAGCTAAAGGTTTCTCAGGCGTGCCCGGCACTGCTGCTTAGTTGGTTCAAATCTATGCCGATTCGGGCAGCGGCCAGGCTGGCGCGATTATCGAAGGGTGTTTCAAACAGAAACTCGGTATCAGCAGGAGCGGTTAGCCACGCATTGTCGAGCAATTCCTGTTCTAGTTGCCCCTCGCCCCAGCCAGCGTAACCGAGCACAATCAGTGCGTCCTGTGGACCCTCATCAGCTGCAATTGCCTCAATAATGTCCCGCGAGGCCGTTAGGCTAACCTGATCGCTGACCGACACTGTCGACTGCCATTTCTTGTCCGTATTGCGGTGCAGTATAAAGCCACGCTCCTGTTGTACAGGGCCTCCTAGTAATAACGGATGTCCACTTAGTTTCTCGGGGTATGACAAGCCAAACTGCTCAAAAATCTGTGTCAACGGAACGTCCAATGGCCGGTTTATCACCAGACCCATTGCGCCATCAGGGGTATGTTCGCAAATATAGATGACTGAATGAGCAAAGCCCGAACCTGCGAGGCCAGGCATAGCGATAAGCAACTGTCCGCGCAAATGATGAAATGTATCACCCTTGCGCGATTCGAGTTTGTCCATACTTCTAGTATTGTGGGTAGATCAGCAAATTACAAGGCGGTTATTGCCAGCGGGTTCGCAAACGATTATCCGGAGAAAACCGCCAGGTTTGAATGATCTCGATTTTGTCCCACTGCCTCATTTCTTTTGGAAAAGAGGCGAAGGGGGAGGCTCTGCGCACAGTTTCAACGGCCGCCTGGTCAAGTATACGGTGTTTTGACGCGAGCAGGATTTCTACGCTTTCAACTGATCCATCAGGCAGCACGGTAACAGCCAGGCGGAGTTCACCAAAAAGCTTGCGACGTCGGGCCTCCTCAGGGTAATGGGTGTTGCCGGCGAGCTCTACTTTATCCACCCAGTATTTAAGGTAGGCAGCGTGGTCAGCCTGGCGAGTGCTAGCAGAAGTGAGACGAAGTATGTCAGGAAGCTTACTGTAGGCCTGTTTTTGCGTGTCAAGTTGTGCCTGTAGGCTGCTAAACTCCTTTATCAGCGCTGGGGGGATTTCCTTGTCGATACTGGTAGATTCATGCTCCCCGTTTTCTGCAACCTGTTGTTTTACAAGGCGACTGGCCTGTTCAGAGGTGATAATTCGCTCCGCGAGATCCGACACAGTCTGCTCAACATGAGTCGGCAGCAATGGGTCTGTGTCGCGCAATACGTCCGCGGAGTAATCAGCCAGTTGGTCCGTGGTAATCTCATTTTTATTGTCGGTAATATTGCCGCTACCCTGTTGATTAGCCTGGGCAATATAGTCGGCATCTTCTATATCTTCACCGGTAGGATGCTGGGCGAGCGTAACGTCCAGGCCGGTGGTGGCTGGTTGCGGTTTCAGAAAGTTAAAACCAATGCCAAAGATAACCAGGCTGTGGAGTGCAAGGGCAAGAAAAAAAGCAAAGCCGAGGCGGTCATAACCCTGGTGCGGATCCGCTGCTGGAAAGTGCACTTCCATTATGGTCGGCGGTCGAGCCGGTGCTTGATGGCAGTCATAAGTCTTTCGCCGATAGCAGTATTTTGTTCGCGATCAATTTCTCGCGCGCAGGTTGGGCTGGTGACATTTATTTCTGTCAGGTACTCGCCAATTACATCGAGGCCAACAAATAACAGACCTTTTTCACGGAGGTGTGGTGATACCTGCTCCGCTATCCAGCGATCTTTCGCACTAAGCGCCTGAACAATACCTGTGCCGCCCGCAGCAAGGTTGCCACGGCTTTCACCGGCCGCCGGGACCCTCGCCAGGCACCAGGGAACAGGTTCGCCATCGACAACCAAAATACGTTTGTCACCCTGTGCAATTTCAGGGATAAAACGTTGGGCCATAATAGTCTGCGAGCCGTACTCGGTCAGCGTTTCCAGGATGACATTGAGGTTAGAGTCTCCTTCGCGGACACGAAAAATTCCTGTACCCCCCATACCGTCAAGTGGCTTGAATATCACGTCTTTATGTAGCTCGTAAAAGGCGCGTAGCCGCTGAGAAGCCCTGCTGACCAGCACAGGCGGGGTACATTGCGGGAATTGTGTGGCAAATATTTTTTCATTGCAGTCGCGCAGGCTCTGCGCCCGATTGACCACCAGTACCCCCTGTCTTTCAGCCGCCTCAAGAATATAGGTTGCATAAATAAACTCGCTGTCAAATGGGGGGTCTTTACGCATCAGTATGCAATCGAGATCAGCAAGCGGCGCATCAACGGAGCTGCCAAATTCATACCAATGTTCTTCAGAGTTGAAAACTTTGAGCGGCGTTTGTCGGGCTACTGGCACGCCATCGACAAGAGCAAGATCAGACATCTCCATATATGAGAGCGACCAACCTTCAGCCTGAGCAGCCATAAGCAGAGCTAATGTAGTGTCTTTTTTGAAATTAATGGCGTCTATGGGATCCATAATAACGCCAACCGTAATTGTCATGAGTGCACCTTATATTAGTGTATCTGAGCTGGCCAGGGATCGACCTAGTTTTGCACTAGCACCGATCCATATACGTTACGGGTTAGGCCGCCGACTAGCAACAATTTGTTGTTATTTTGAGACATAATTACTCTTAAAATCTGTCTGTTATGGATAATATGTAAATAATATGTTAAAAGTTCACAGGTATATGGAGTGGATACATGCCGCTGACACAAATTACGGACCGAGGTGGGTATGACAGCCAGCTTTGAAGCGATGAAGATCATGGTTATTGATGACAGCAATACTATCCGGCGTACTGCTGAAACGCTGCTGTCCAAAGCGGGTTGTGAGGTTACTACTGCTGTAGACGGCTTTGACTCCCTGGCAAAAATTGCCGACACCGAACCTGATATTATTTTTGTAGACATTATGATGCCGCGTCTTGATGGCTATCAAACCTGTGCACTGATAAAGAATAATAAACAGTTTAAAGATACCCCGGTCATCATGCTGTCCAGTAAAGATGGTCTGTTTGATAAAGCCAAAGGGCGAATCGTAGGGGCTGATGAATATCTGACCAAACCGTTTAGTAAAAACGAATTGTTTAGCGTATTAGAAAAATTTGTCGCAAACAGGGAAAGTGGGGAAGAGATCACTTCCTGAGCATCGCAGGACATTTAAAATAGTTTTGCGCGAACTACAGGTTCAGAGAACAAATAATGACTAAAGTACTAATTGTTGACGACTCTCCCACAGAAGTTCACAAACTGTCTCATACGCTAAATAAACATGGGTACACCGTGTTCTCCTGTGAGACAGCTGAAGAAGGGTTAAAAGCCGTAAAGCGTGAACAGCCGGACGTTGTCTTAATGGATATTGTAATGCCCGGGCTCAACGGATTTCAGGCGACCCGACAGATCAGCAAAGACCAGGAAACCCGGCATATCCCTGTGATTATTATAACCATGAAGGACCAGGAAACCGACAAGGTGTGGGCTGAGCGGCAGGGAGCAAAGGCTTTTCTGACTAAGCCAGTGTCCGATAAACAGCTGTTAGATACCATCGCACAGGTGTCGGTAAGCTAATGGGATTACTATTTCCATGCCGGTAGACGATACGGTTTTTGAAGTTGTTCAAGGCTTTGCGGACAGGTTTAACCGCGATTCAAAAGCCTTGCCGGCACAAACAAGTTTTACACCCGTTACGGCGGTGCTGTGCTTTACGACGCTGGGTGTTGAGCTCGCGATCCACCTCGAAGAATTAGCAGAGATGCTCGAAGTACCCGATTATACGCGTTTGCCCAAAGTGAAACCCTGGGTGCTTGGGGTCGCCAGCGTCAGAGGTAAATTGCTGCCTGTTATCGACTTCGCCCAATATTTGGGTGGAGAGTCGAGTGCTACACCAAAATCACAACGCGTGTTGGTAATCGACGAGCAGGGAATATACGTTGGTTTACTGGTCGACCGTGTTTCTGGTGTACGCCATTTCGACACAGAGAAGTTTAGCAGTGACCCGGCCGATATGACCAGTGCGCTTAAGCACTATGTGGCAGGTTGCTTTGCAGATGACGATGGCAAAATAAAACACTTGTTCAGGCCAGCACTACTTGTCACAGATAAATCCTTTCAGGATGTGGTCATTTGATCGCGAGCATATCCAAAGGAAACACCCGGAAGGTAAAGCCAGGAGTTTAAAGCGATGAATATAACTGTCAGAAGATCAAATATTAGCCCCCTGGTAATTGCACTTGTAGCAGTTATGGCGGTATTAGTGGGCTATTTGGGTTTTGCTTTTTTCAGCAATACCGGGCAGCTTGGTAGTAGCCGCGCCAATATCCAGTCGGTCAGTCAAATGCGCATACTGGCGACACAGCTCCCAGGACTTTCGGCGCGAGCGGGAAAAGGGGACGAGAGCGCATTTGTAGAACTAGGCGCACTCAAAGAAGAAATGGGGGAGCACTGGAGTGGCTTGCAGGACGCTCTCAGCGAAGGTGGCGATAAAAGCATTATAGGAGGATTTGCTGCCGTTTGGCATGACGCCGAAGGATCTATCACTACACTCGACGAAACCAGCGAGACAGTTTTATTTGTCAATAATGTCAAAACAAGATTTAGCAAAAATCACTCACAGCTGCAACAGAAGCTGACGACGGTTGTTGAAGCATTACTGACCAGTGGAAGCACGGCAGATCAGGTGGTGCTTGCCCAGGCGCAGTTATGGCGTCTTGAGCGCATTCGCAGTGAAATCGACCAATTACTCGCCGGCGAAAGTACGGCTGTAACAGCAGCCAAACAGTTCGATCGCGACTCAAAGTTGTTTGTCAGTGTGCTGAACGGATTCAAAAACGGTAATCCAGCGCTCGAAATTAGCCAAATAACTGCACCAGCAACGCGGACAACGCTTAATGACATTGCTCAATTGTTTAGTGTTGTCAGCGGTTCGGCGACCGAAGTCGCTGCTTCTGGTCCCATGCTGGTTAAAATGGGTCGCGCTCGAGATGCCCTGTGGAGTGGATCGCCGGCACTGTTGGAGCAGGCAGCCAGGCTGGATGACTATGTTCGCGCACTCAGCTCACTGGGCAAGCTCAACGGTGCCCAACTTGCCAACTACGCAGGTATTTTTCTAATTATTGGCGTCACGCTTATTGGCCTCGTCTTTTATTTGGGAGCGCGTAGCCGGCTGCAGAAAACAGCGGAGACAAACCAGGCTAATCAGGATGCCATTTTACAGTTACTTGATGAGATCGAAGGACTTGGCGAGGGCGACTTAACCGCTGAAGTAACGGTCACAGAAGGGTTTACCGGGGCGATAGCAGATGCGATCAATCTGACTATCGTTCAGCTGAGAGAGTTGGTGTCGCGTATTGTTGATACCTCCGAGAAAGTATCAGGATCAGCAAACGAAACTCGTTCAACGGTTGTGCAGTTGAGCGGACTGTCTGAACACCAGGCTGAAGAAATCGCCGGCGCTTCAGCGGCAATTAACGAGATGGCAATTACTATTGACCAGGTGTCGGCCAATGCTGCGGAGTCAGCAGCTGTTGCCGACCGCTCGGTATCTATTGCCAACAAGGGAGCGGTTGTGGTGCGCCGCACGATTGTGGGTATGGACAGTATCCGCGAGCAAATTCAGGATACCGCAAAACGTATAAAACGACTGGGAGAAAGCTCTCAGGAAATTGGTGATATTGTATCCCTGATTAATGACATTGCCGACCAGACCAATATCCTCGCTCTCAATGCAGCTATTCAGGCTTCGATGGCTGGAGATGCCGGGCGCGGTTTTGCAGTGGTCGCCGATGAAGTACAAAGACTGGCGGAACGTTCAGCCAATGCAACGAAGCAAATCGCGGCACTGGTTAAAACAATTCAGACGGACACCAAAGAAGCTGTGTCTTCGATGGAGCAAACCACCGCCGAAGTGGTTTCCGGAGCATCGTTGACCGAAGATGCTGGAATAGCGCTCAGTGAAATCGAAAGTGTATCTACCAGTTTGGCGGAGTTGATTCAGGACATTTCAACCGCTGCAAGGCATCAATCGACAACGGCTAGCCATATCTCAAAAACCATGAATGTCATCCAGGACATCACCACACAGGCGCTGGATGGTACTAACCGAACAGCAACTTCGGTAGGTGAATTGGCAGACATGGCTATTGAACAGCGTGAATCGGTTTCTGGATTCAAGCTACCTGACCAGGGTTTCCCTCAGCACCCGTTAAAAAGTGTTCCGTTTGCGTCGACCACTAAAACGGATCACAGCACATGGCTGGATAAAAGTGTTTCGGAAGCCGGCACCGAACTAAGCGAACCGGAAACCCCAGCAGGGGATGCGGGTGCGGCGCTAGTAATGGAAGAGCCATTCGCCGATCGGACTCCGGCCCATATTAAACAGACCCTGGAAGAAAATAGTGCGGCAATGGATGAAATTGACTTCCAGTCAACAGACTTCGAACCAGCGGACTTTGAGCCAACGACGGAATCAACGGATACATCGGATGAAGATACGGCCGGGCTGGATGCAGCGCCGAAAGCGATGAAAACACCGTTTGCCGCAGAACTAGAGGCTGAGCTGGCGAGTATAGACCTCGATGAATTTGATCTCGAGCCAGATAGCCCAGTGAAAAACCAGTCTTAAGTGCAGAGATAATACGATGCCGCTAGCAACCGGGCAGTTAATACAAAATCCACCCCCAGATCAGACGATATTAAGTAGTCGGCAATATCGGTTGTGGGAGGACATGCTCGAAAATCGCACTGGTGTACGCATCAAGGTACAACGGGAAGAGTATGTCCGCACTGAAATTGCGAAACGCATGGCGGAGTGTGGATGGGCAGATGCCGACAGCTATTTTCGGGAAGTATTAGAAACCCTCAATGGCCCTCGCGAATGGAGCATTTTGCTGGATCGTTTGCTGGTCAAGGACACACGGTTTTTTCGCCACCAGCCTTCCCATGATTATGTGCGCGACCGCATAGCGACCAGGGCTGCAGCCGATCCTGCACAAACTTTTAATATCTGGAGTGCCGGGTGCGCTAGTGGCGAGGAATCCTATAGCCTGGCACTGGATGCGAGTGAGGGTTTTACAATGGCAGGGCAAGCCGACAATTATTATATTGTCGGCACCGATGTCAGCGGTGATGCGATAGCAACCGCACGCAAAGGCATTTATTCCAGCAGTCGTATTGATAATTTGTCTTTGCCACTGAAACAAAAATATTTTTCAGTTGTTAATGAGCAACGCCAGCAAATAATAAAGCCGGTCAGACAGCGGGTAGCGTTTTTAATACTCAATCTGCTGGAACAACAGGAACAGTATCACCATCAAATGGATTTGATTTTCTGTCAAAACGTGCTGATTTATTTCAAACAGTGGCGACGCCGGGATATTGTTAATATTTTTGAAGCTTGTTTAAAGCCCGGTGGTTGTTTGATTATTGGTCCGGGAGAGCTGACTGATTGGGAGTCTGAAAACATGACACGAATAGACAGGTCAGGTATTCAGGCCTACGAAAAAGTAATGGTATAACGTGGTCAGGCGGTACTGACAGTGGATTCAAATCAGAATATTCAGGGGTTGGAGTGGCTCGGCAGTGAGGTCGATGCGAGCCTGGTAGAGGCTTGTGAGGCCCTGAACGGCTATGCCAGTAATGACAGCGAGGATAATCAACTCAGGTTTTGCCTTGCTTACATCCATCAGGTTACTGGATCGCTGAAAATAGCCGAATGTCATGGCGGCGCCTTGCTCAGCGAAGAAGTAGAAGCTGTCATCAACGCTCTGCTGCTTGGTAAGGTATCGGCCAGTCATGAGACCATTGATGTGCTCAACCGGGCCATGATTGCAATGCCCAGTTATCTCCGCGAGTGCATTGCCAGCCGTTTTGACCAGCCTGCGGTGTTATTAACACTGCTAAATGACTTACGGGCAACAAGAAACAAACCACTTGCTTCAAATTGCCAATTCTTCAACCCCAACATAATCGCACTTACCACTCTGCCCACAAGCTCTGGCATTGCTCTTGCTGAAGAACAGCCACTACAGGGATTAATTAGTAAATTAAGACAGTTATACCAATATTCGCTGCTAGCTTTTGTTAAAGGCGAGGATGAAGCGAATAACCTGAAAAAGCTCACCAAGGTGTTCCATCGTTTAGCAGAAGTTTGCCACGGGCATCAACTGGAGCAACTATGGCTGGTAGCAGCGGCGATACCTGAAGGTATCGAAGCAGATGCCCTGGCAAGAGGAGCTGCAATTAATAGCTTACTCTGGGAACTAGAAGCCTTTATTCGCAAACTATCTAATGACGGCATTACCTCTTTCGACGATAACTTCCCTTACGGCTTATTCAAAAATTTACTCTACTACATTACTGTTGCCGAGCCGGTAAGCTCTTCTCGGCTGGCCGCTATCCAACAGAAGTTCAAACTCGACGAAGCACTGCCAACAGGTGTGCTGGCTCATATAGATAATGGTCTTACTCCCAGTTATGACCTGGAGGTTGTGCAATCGCTGGCTAGCTCCTTAAGAGAAGAACTTGATAGCGTGAAAGCTAACATCACCTCAATTGCTGATGGGAAATGTGAGCCAGAACCCGTGGCAGCTATCATTACTCCCGCCATCACCCGAATTGCCGACACTTTGGCCATGGTTGGTCAGTCAAGTTTGCGACGCCTTGTCAATGAACTCGCCGAGCAACTCTACGCCATTTTATGCACAGGCGATAAACCCGAAAAGAACCAGCTCTTTATCATCACCAGCCGTCTGACTGATATCGGAACCGCTCTGCATACATGGGCAGCTGACTATCAACAGGGTGTAGTCATTAAAGATGACGTTGCTGAAAGCGCATATTTAATGACTGAAGCCCAACAATCACTGGTTCGAGAGGTACGCAATAATCTTGAAGCTGTTAAAGAGGCTGTTGTCCGTTACATTTCGTCGCAATGGGATACAAATTTTTTGCAGGATGTCCCCACGCTAACCGAGGATATCCAGGGAGCTATAGCTGTTGTCGGCCTGCCGGGCCCCGCGCGGATTATGGGTGCACTGGGAGATTATATTGGTAATGAGCTGATCAAAGCTCCGACACCACCCGGTTGGGACAAGCTCGATGCACTGGCCGATGCAATTACTGGTGTTGATTGTTTTCTAGAGGCTATTAGTGGCAATAGCCGTGTCGACCAACAGAACCTGCTTGATATCGCCGAAGCAGCGCTGTCAAAACTGGGGACTATGGAGGGTGGCGCAGCGGCTTCTGCTGACATGGAGAAACATCAGCGAACTCCGGATGATCTACAGGTGGCAGAGGCACCCAAATTGAACGTTGCCACTGAAGAGAGAGCAGCGCTCGAAAGCCCGCGACAGCAACCGGCCGCAGCACTAAAAAGTATTTCCGCAATGCCGGATAAACCAGAAGTTGGTGACGAGGAAGATGACGATTTTGATGAAGAAATAGCTGAAATTTTTGTTGAAGAGGCCCGGGAAATACTGCAAAGCCTTGGGGAAACCTACCCGCTTTGGCTGGCAAACCGCAAGGATAGTAATGCATTAGCCGACACGCGAAGAAGCTTCCATTCCTTAAAAGGCAGTGGCCGTATGGTCAACGCAAGCCATATCGGCGAACTCGGCTTTGCTATAGAAAATCTGTTTAACAAAGTCATCGAAAGCAAATTGGTGTTCGATGATAAATGTGAGCAACTACTAAATACCGTACTTGAAATACTACCGGTTATGGTCAGTGACTTTGAAAGTAAACGGCAAAACGATAAGGGGGGGCTGGTTGGTGCATTAATGGCCACAGCTGAAGCACTTGTTAGTGGAGACCCAGTCAGCGAAGTACCCCAGGTATGCCCCGAAGAAAACGAAGAAGATGAGCTTGATACTGTACTTGTAAATATTTTTACTGAGGAAGCTCTGGATCACGTCAGCATCTTTGCCTGTTTTATAGATAATCTGAAAAACCCCTCTACAGAGGGGTTGTTAGGCGATACCGGGATAGCTAGATCAATTCATATGCTGATCGGTAGCGCCCACGTCGCTGGGATAAAGCCAGTGGCGGAACTGAGTGAAGCCCTGGACGCCTTAATCAAACCAATCCTGGATAGCGCTTTGCAGGTAGACAATGAATTAATTGCTTTACTGGAAGAAAGCGTAGCATGTCTTCGTGAATTAATAGAAGCGCCCGGTAATATCGACGCTGCGAAGCAGGCTGCCAGCGATACTCTCCAGCAACGCCTGGCGAAGATCGGGGTAAGCAACCTTATAGTCACCCCGGAGGTACGCAATCGATTATTACTCAATAATCTGCTGGTTAGAGGCTTGCAGCGCTTGCTCGATGCGCCAAATATTTTACAGAACTGCCATGCACGAGCCAATGATGAGCAGAATCAAGCCATAGTGGAGCTAGCAGGAGAATTAAGTGAGTTAGCCCAGGCTGCAACTGCCGCTCAATGTCAGGGCATAACAACATTAGCAAAACACTTTGGCAATGCTCTAAATGTCGGTGGAGATGCAGGGTGCAAATTCGATGAGCAGGCACTTGTGATACTCAACCAGGCCCACGAAAGCTTACTCGATATGATCGACAGGTTTGTCGCTGAACAACCCGTCAAGGAAGTATCAGCGCAACTCATCAGTGAGTTATCTATGCTCGCCGAGACGAGTATTCAGCATGAGCAAAATTCGGATGCAGCCGAGCCAGAAGCAGAAGAGGTAATGCCTGGCCCATCAGCATCTGCGGATGTTAATGGTCGATCTGCAAAAGAACCGCAGCAGGATATCGCCGCCGTAGCAGATAGTGATGATACAGATCACGAACTGGAAGAGGTGGATGCCGAAATCGTTGCTATATTTGTCGAAGAAGCGGCGGAGCTTCTTGAACAAATAGAGCAGGCCATTCAAGCCTGGCGTGAGAATGTAGATGATAACTCCTGCCACGAGAAGCTCATTCGCGAGCTACACACGCTAAAAGGTGGAGCAAGGACAGCTGGTTTTATGCGCCTTGGGGACTTAAGCCACAATTTAGAAACATTTATCGAAGATAACTGGGCCCCGGGAGGGAAGGTCGAGGGGTTTTTTGATGAGCTTTTAAAACGATACGATGAGTTGGTCGAATTGTTTGATCAGCTAAAGCTCAAGTCTGCTAACGAAAATGATATATCACCACTGCATGCGCCGGATCCGGCACCTTCCGAGGCAACGATAGAAAGGGATTCTCCTGATAAGCCTGGCGAGCCCGAGCCAGACGATGCTGCTCACCAGACAGGACGTCGAGTTGCGGCTGCCGCTCAGGTCATACCGTTTGGAACGCGCCCTGGGCTCGGCGAATTAGCTGCTCCTGGCGCCAGCCCGGCTCCCACTGAAGTGCATGAAATGATCAAGGTTTCTGCAACAGCGATCGACAACCTGGTTAATTTAGTCGGTGAAACCAGTATTACGCGGGGTCGTATAGAACAGAAAATCAATGAATTTACCTTCTCTCTGGATGAGATGGAGTCCACTATTGTCCGCTTGCATAACCAGGTTCGCCGTATCGGCGTTGAAACAGAGGCGCAGATCCTTTTTCGGCGCGAGCAATTACGGTCGGCTGATGATAATGAGACTTTTGACCCATTAGAACTCGACCGATACTCTCAGCTACAGCACTTGTTCCGCGCTCTCCAGGAATCAGCTTCAGACTTACAGGAAGTAAAAGATACGCTCCTGAATAACGCAACATTTACCGAGAGGTTGCTGTTACAGCAATCTCAGGTGAGCATCGATTTGCAGGATAACTTGATGTTGACCAGGATGGTGCCGTTTACCCGGCTTGTGCCCAGATTACGGCGCGTCGTTCGCCAGGTGAGCAATGAGCTGAATAAGCCGGTTGAATTGCAACTCCATAACATTGATGGAGAAATGGATCGAACGGTACTGGGTAAAATTATTAGCCCGCTAGAACATATGATCAGAAATGCGATTGATCATGGAATAGAGAGCCCCGCAGTAAGGAGTGAACAAGGGAAACCAGCGGAAGGTAACATTGCCCTGACTTTTGGCCGCGAGGGCGGAGAAATTATTATTCGCCTGACCGATGATGGCAAAGGCATGGATATCGATGCAATAAGAAAACAGGCGGTGTCCGGCGGATTGATTACTGAAGCAACACAGATTAACGAAGAGGAACTTCTGCAATTAATTTTTCTGCCTGGTTTTTCCACATCGGATACCATCAGCCATGTTTCCGGTCGTGGTGTTGGGCTCAATGTGGTCGCAAACGAAGTGCGCCAACTAGGTGGTTCTGTTGCTATTTCTTCAAAACCGGGATTAGGAACAGAGTTTGAGATCAGAGTGCCATTTAAAGTATCGATAAACTCTGCCTTGATGATTCGCAGCAATTCCGAACAATATGCTTTGCCTCTTAGTACGATTTTGGGAGTCGTTAAAGTGCCACCATCTGAATTGGCTGGGTGCTACGATACACCCGCTGAAAAACTTCACTATGGGGGCATTGATTACCAGGTGTGTTTATTGAGCAGCCTACTAAATGAACATAGGGTGCAACCGGTGTTGCCAGTGGATGAAAAAATTGCACTGGTATTAGTGGCCGCGACTGAAAGTCGGCACTATGCAGTACAGGTAGATAGCCTGGCAGGAAGTCGGGAGATAGTAATCAAAGGTTTGGGGCCCTTATTTGGCGATCTGGTCGGGTTGTCGGGCGTCACGGTAACCGGAGATGGCAAGGTGGTATGTATTGTTGATTTGCCCGCTTTGTTACGCATTCAAGGGGAAGTGCATTTGCTTGCTTCGAGTAGCCAGTTGAACTCCAGTAAAAAAGACATAGCTGGGCAGCTGACCGATTCAATAACGAGCGGAGAGTCTACTAAAAATGGCATTAAAACAATTATGATAGTCGATGATTCTGTGACGGTGCGTAAGGTAGCTTCACGGTTTCTCGAACGGGAAGGGTTTAAAGTAGTTACTGCCAAAGATGGAATCGATGCCGTTGATATGCTCAACGAAGTGGAGCCTGACCTGATGTTGCTGGACATAGAAATGCCGCGGATGGATGGATTTGATGTGGCGAAGATCGTACGCAATGAGTCTGACATGAAGACGCTGCCTATTATTATGATCTCTTCACGATCCGGTGAGAAACACCGAAACAAAGCACTTGCTTATGGTGTAGATCACTTCCTCGGCAAACCCTATCAGGAAGATGAATTATTAACTCTTATCACAAATATCTTTGACGGGTAGCTTCACTGTGCAACAACATTGGCCTGTTCGCTTTGGTATTTTATTAACAGATCCAGCACAAAGGTATGCTGTTAAAACAGTGGTCAGTGAATGCGGATATGAAGTGACGCACTGTAGTGATACACACCTCGCCCATGTCACAAAAAATTGCCATGGCGAGGTGAATATTTGGCTGACATCACAAACCATTCCATGTGGAATGCAATATGGCATGCGACATGGAAAGCAGCGTGATTCATTAGCACAAATTGAGCAGGTATTTATTGAAGAAGTACCTACTCTGGCCACTGCTGAATTTCGCGCCTGGAAACAGTTTTTCAAACTACGGCTGGAGCATATCGTTCATAACTATCAACGCAATGCCGGTAATATCCCGGCAAAAGATGTTTGGTTGCTGGCGGCATCCACCGGTGGCCTGACGGCTGTTAAGCAGTTTTTGTCCCAGGTTAAGCCAACGATGGGTGTAGGCTTTGTGTATGCCCAACATATTGAGGTAGAACAGGCGGGCCAGCTGGTGAAAACTGTGGAAAGGAATAGTCAGTGGCGCGCGGAAATGGCGAATACAGGAAGATTTGCCGCAGAAGGTTATGTCACGATCATCCCGCCTGAAGAAAAGGTTTCCATAGGTAAAGATGGAGTACTTGGAATCACCGGTGAAAGCTGGAGTGGGCGCTACAAACCCAGCATAGATGGTATTTGTGTAGAACTGGCGACCTATTATCAGCAATGCTCTGGAATGATCGTGTTTACCGGAATGGGCGATGATGGCGTAGCGGGCAGTAAAACAATTAAAGATAGGGGCGGCAATGTTTGGGTCCAGTCACCACAAACCTGCACCGCGCCAGCATTACCGGAAGGTGTAATCGCCTACGGTGAATACGATTTTAGTGCCTCTATAGATGAGTTATCTTGCAGATTTAACACCCACATGAGCACAGAACGAAGGGCTACAGTCAGTGACCGATCACAGTGATGAGCTTCCCCTCGATGGGTTCCTACGGGTCAATGCGCTATTGCTACCAGTGGCGACCACTCCGCTGCTTGTGCCGATGTCGGCTATCGCAGAAATAGTCAGCGACGACATATCAATAACTCCGTTCGAGGCAAAAGACGAGCGCTTTTATGGCTGGATAAGATGGCGCAATCAAACCCTGCCCCTGTTATCGTTTGAGGGCTTGTCTGGTACTACACAGCTACCGTTTACTGCTGCTTCACATATAGTTATTTTGAATGCTATAGGGGATGCATCGAAATCCAGTTTTTATGGCCTGGTTCTGCAAGGATTTCCTCGTCGTATTGATATCGCTAATAGCGGTGGCACTCGGCCGATTGAGAAGCAGAAGGACGTACCAGGTGTACTTTACAATGCAGAGCTTGGCGCGGAGTTAGTGCGGATACCGGATTTCGAATTTCTTGAAATGCTGATCGCAGAGGCTCCTGCTCCGAACGACGACTAGTAAACGGTCATTCATAAAAGCAGTGTTTGCTTACCTCCTTGCTTGCCTCCTTGTTAGCCTCCTTACTGTCCAGCGTAACAGGGCATCGCAACCAGAGCTGCCTGATCATTTACGTCGGTAGCTGCATCATCCTGTCGAACATGTGCTGTATTAATTTCACCGGCCAACACAACCCCCCCTTTCCACCTATAGATTCCCTTACGCGGGATGCTGTGTGGAACTGATATGGTAGACTTCCCCGCCGTTGTGACAAACTAATAATAAGGGGACTGGGTGATGCTGGGTGAAATGATGGGCGATTCGTTAACCATAACCTCAATCATGAAATTCGCCAATCGAGTCTTCGCTGACACTCAAATTGTTTCGGTCACAGGTGAGAACCCCCGCCATCGCACTACTTTTGGTAAAGCTTTCGCGAGAGCAGGCAAGCTCGCCAACGCGCTGGCAAAACTTGGCTGCGCCCAGGGTGACCGCATTGCTACCCTGGCGTGGAATGATTACCGCCACTTTGAACTGTATTACGGGATTAGCTGTGCGGGATTCGTGTGCCATACCATAAACCCAAGATTATTTGCCGAGCAGATTATTTACATAGCCAACCATGCAGAGGATCAGTGGCTGTTTGTGGATCCTGATTTTGTACCAATAGTCGAACAGGTACAGGATCAGTTGACCCATGTTCGCGGTTATATCCTGTTGTGTGATGAAGCTAATATGCCGCAAACATCATTGGTCAATGCGATGTGCTATGAAGCGATAATAGCTGACGAACCTACAGAATATGACTGGCCAGAACTGGATGAAAACAGCGCTTCGAGCCTATGTTATACATCCGGCACTACGGGCAATCCAAAGGGTGTTTTGTATAGCCACCGCAGCACCGTATTACACTCTATGGCAGCTAATGCGACAGTAGCTTTGTCTCCAGATGAAGTCCTTTTACCCGTCGTGCCGATGTTTCATGTCAATGCCTGGGGTATGGTCTATAGCGCTGCGGCAACCGGTACGAAACTGGTTTTCCCCGGCCCTAAAATGGGTGATGGCGAAACACTGTCGGCATTAATCAACGAAGAAAAAGTCAGTTTTGCCCTTGGTGTACCAACGGTATGGCTCGCTTTGGTGGATTACCTCGACCAATCGGGCAGCACTGTCGAATCCCTTTGCAAAGTGTTGGTTGGTGGCGCTGCCTGTCCACTCTCCTTAATGAAGGCTATGGATCGTTACAATGTCTGGATGCATGTAGTCTGGGGAATGACCGAAATGAGCCCTCTGGGAACCTATAACGATTTACTACCCTGGATGCATGAACTGCCGGAGGAAGAACAGTACCAATACCGACTCAAGGCTGGGCGCCTGATCTACGGCGTCGAGATGAGAATTGTCGATGAAACTGGTAATGAATTAGCCTGGGACGGCAAGACTTCTGGCCGTTTGCTGGTGCGCGGACCCTGGGTGTGCAAAAGCTACTATAAAGTTAAAGAGTCTGATGCCCACCTGCCTGATGGCTGGTTTGATACTGGTGATGTAGCTACTATTGATCGCTACGGCTATATGCAGATTACTGACCGAACCAAAGACGTCATCAAATCCGGGGGTGAGTGGATCAGTTCCATTGATGTTGAAAATGCCGCCATGGGTCATCCCGATGTAGCAGAGGCAGCGGTAATTGGTGTGCCGCACCCGAAATGGACCGAACGGCCTTTATTAGTGGTGGTAAAAAGACCGGGGAGTGCTCCCGACAAAAAGGATCTGCTCAATTTTCTGATAGGAAAAATTGCCAAATGGTGGATTCCAGAAGATTGTGTATTTGTCGAGGAAATACCTCATACCGCAACCGGCAAAGTCAGTAAAAAAGATCTCCGTGAGCAATTTAGTGATTATCGCTATTAATAGCGGCCTTTGCACGAGAGATGACTTTGCTTTCAAACAGGGCACCGCTAAAAATAATAATTTTTATAAGCGCCCATAAACAACATATGCAAGGTGAGTCATGTCTGTACCTTTATTAAATGACAGGGATCTGGAATTCCTTTTATACGAACTGCTTGATACCGAGGCTCTACTTACCCGCCCTCGTTATCGCGACCATACCCGCGAGGTATTTGATGCCTCCCTGAGGACGGCAAAAACAGTCGCAGAAAAGTATTTTGCTGATCACCTGGTAAAAGGTGATGAAAATGAACCCACATTAGAAGACGGTGAAGTCCAGATGATTCCAGAGACCAGGGTCGCCTGGCAGGAATTTACCAGGGCAGGCTTCCTTGCAGCTCACCAGGATTACGATGAGGGCGGCATGCAAATGCCTGAGGTACTGGTCAGGGTAATTATGGCCTACATCAACGCTGCCAATATCAGCACCGCAGCTTACCCGTTTATTGCCATTGGCGTCACCAACCTGTTGCGAGCCTTTGCCTCCACTGAACAGAAAGCCAAGTATTTACCGCTAATCATGGATGGCAGAAGTAATGGCACCATGGCCCTGACGGAACCAGGTCAGGGTTCGGCCCTGGGTGACATTACCACCATGGCGGAGCCTGCGGCGGACGGCACGTATCGATTGTTTGGGCAAAAAATGTTTATTTCCTGCGCAGATCACAATATCGCTGACAACGTGATTCACATGGTACTGGCAAAGATTAAGGGATCGCCCGCAGGCGTAAAAGGCATATCACTGTTTATTGTGCCGAAATATCTGGTCAATGAAGATGGCAGCCCCGGCGCACGTAACGATGTAGTAGTAGCTGGGCTCAACCATAAAATGGGCTATCGCAATGCCACTAACGCGGCGCTTAACTTTGGTGAGGAAGACGGCGCAATTGCTTACCTGGTCGGAGAGGCTAACAAAGGGCTTGGTTACATGTTCCAGATGATGAACGAAGCCCGTATCGGCGTAGCGCTTGGTGCAGCTGCGCTAGCTTATCAGGGATACAACTATTCACTGGATTATGCACGCCAACGACC
>QNFP01000002.1 GCA_003645535.1 Gammaproteobacteria bacterium
CCAAAGAGCTGTATGTGTTCCAGCGGACACCTTCGTCTATCGATATTCGTAACGACTGGCCTACAGACCCCAACTGGGCGCGCAAATTACAGCCGGGCTGGCAGGCCAAGCGACGTCAACGCACCATCGACGGGCCGCAAATGACCGAAAAGCAAAAAGCGGATCGGGCCAAGCTTTCCAACGAAGAGAAGATACAAAAGCAGGAAAACGCCAACATCGATTACATGATGTGGATTCATGAGCGCATTGGTGAAATTGTCAAGGACAAAGCCACTGCCGATGCATTGAAACCCTGGTATATGTTTATGTGCAAGCGGCCCTGCTTCCATGATGAATACCTGCCTACTTTCAATCGACCTAACGTGCATCTAGTTGATACCCAGGGTAAGGGCGTTAACGAAATTACTGAAAAAGGACCGGTATTTGATGGTAAGGAATACGAGGTCGATTTAATCATCTACGCGACGGGTTTTGAGGTACAAAAAACCGGTATCTACAATCAGATCGTTGGTCAGGATGATCTGGAAATTAACGATAAGTATAAAGACGGTATCCGCACCTTGTTTGGTGTGCAATCCCAAGGTTACCCCAATATGTTTATCATGGCTGGTTATCAGGCTTCCTTCCAGTTCAATATCACCGACGTGCTCACAGTGCAGGGTGGCTATATTGCATCGTGTATTGACTACGCCCTGAAAAATAACTGTAATTCCATCGATATCACCCCAGAAATCGAAGAGTGGTGGGTACAGGAAGTGATCAACCATCGCGGTAAAACCGATCGTAACAAGGACTGTACGCCGGGCTACTATAACTTTGAAGGTGAAGAGAACCGCCGTCAGGATGGTACTTATAATGGTGGCTTCAAGCGTTATATTGATCTGATCGACGAGAAGAAAGAAAATATGGGTGATATTTTTGTGACCACCTGATATTTTCTGTACGGGCTTTGTCTTACAAAGCGTGCAAATGGTCATCCCAGAGGGGTGGCCTTTTTTTATTGCTGCGCGGTTCCGGCGCTGGCGTACCGGGTTTCTGGATCTGGGTCTGTACGCTCTGACTTTTGAGTCTTGTTTGAATTGAGCTTGACCTGAATCACCCTGTCGAGGTCGTAGTTGTGGTTATCTGTCCATCGCCGAGCCAGTTGGCTACAATGCGCGGCTCTTCGATAGACTGAGTTGGAGTGTATGACAAGCTGCAAGGTTGCAATTTTAGAAGGCGACGGCATTGGCCCCGAAATAATGCGCGAGGCCTTAAAGGTTCTCGCCGTTATTGATGGGCGCAATGATGTCTCATTCGATTTGATCGAAGCGCCTTTTGGCGCAGGCGCTTATTTCGATCATGGTCATCCGTTTCCTGAGCAGACCCAGGCGATTTGTGACAGTGCTGATGCCATTCTCAAAGGCCCAGTGGGGCTGGCTCACGAAGAGGCCTTAAAAATCCCGGTGGATATGCAGCCTGAGCGCGGTGCGGTATTACCGTTGCGCGCCCGCTATAACACCTATGCCAATTTGCGTCCGGTCTCGTTACCAAAAGCGCTGGCACATTTTTCGCCGCTGAAGCCTGAGATTATTGGTGACGGTCTCGATATTGTATTGATTCGCGAGCTGGTCGGCGGCCTCTATTTTGGCAACAAGATTGTCGGTGTTGATGACAACAATCTTCGTTATGTGGAAGAAAGCCTCAGATACGACGAAGCCCAGATTCGCCAGGTGCTAAAGGTGGCTTTTGATCTGGCTGTCCAGCGTAAAAACGTGCTGCACAATATCCACAAGAGCAACGTGCTGAAATCCAGCGTGCTGTGGAACGAGGTGTTGGAAGAGGTGCGGCAGGATTATCCGGGGGTAGACGTGGTCAATATGCTGGTCGATGCTGCAGCGACTCATTTGTGTCTGAATCCCTGTCAATTCGATGTCATGGTCATGGAGAATATGTTTGGCGATATTCTCAGCGATCAATGTGGTGGCCTGCTGGGTTCCCTGGGGCTGATGCCGTCGGCCTGTATGGGCGATGGCAAGGCTTATTATGAGCCCTCTCATGGTTCTGCACCGGATATTGCCGGGCAAAATATTGCCAATCCGTATTCGATGATTGGGTCGGTTGCGATGATGCTGGAATACAGCTTTGATATGGTCGACGAGGCGAATAATGTCTGGGCGGCCATGCAGGGGGTATTCAGCGATGGCTTTGCGACGCGGGATCTCGCGCCCAGCGGAAGTAGCGCAAAAATCATCAACACCCAGGCTTTTGGTGACAAAGTGGTGGGAAAACTACAGTCCCTCGGCAGTAAATAGGAGTTTTTATAAATGAATACTCACTTTGAGGTTGAACATTTGGCGCCGTTTGTTGGTTCTGAAATCAGTGGGCTGGATTTGTCGAAAGCCATTACTGCAGAGGCACTGACTGAACTACGAAAATTGTGGCTTGAGCGCAAAGTGTTATTTTTTCGTGATCAAAAATTAACGCCTGACGAGCAAATCGCCTTTACCCGTCAGTTTGGCGAGGTAGATAAATACCCTTTTTTAAAGGGAATCGAGGGTAACCCTCTGGTAGCACCGGTGCTCAAGTTGCCTGAAGAAACTATTAATTTCGGTGGTGTATGGCATTCGGACACGACTTATCTCGAAACTCCCGCTGGTGGGGCTAGTCTCTATGCTCTTGAGCTGCCGCCGCTGGGAGGAGATACCATATTTTGCAATATGGGTAAGGCCTATGAAACATTGCCTCAGGGGGTCAAAGATACGGTTGATGACTTGAAGGCCATTAATACCTCAGCTAAAGCTGCAGTTTCGAAAACTAGAGTTAATCGGCTCGCGGACAGTGGTGATAGCTCGGCACCAGAAGAATTTACCAATGTGCACCCGGTCATTCGTACCCATCCAGAATCTGGCGAGCGAACGATTTTCGTAAATGAGGCACATACTGTTCGATTTGATGACTGGACCGAAGAGGATAGTGCGCCCCTGTTGAATATGCTCTACATGCATGCGCGTAAACCAGAATTCCAGTGCCGTTTCCGTTGGAGCCCAGGTGCGGTTGTTATCTGGGATAACCGTTCCAGCCATCATTATCCGATCAATGACTACGACGGCTATCGCCGTCTCTTGCACCGGGTTTCTTTAAAGGGCAGTCGGCCTGTTTAGGTAGCCGGCCCGTTTAGGCTGAGGCCAGTCAGGACGACTAGCCAGTAAAACTGATTGTTATGGCCGTTGTGTCAGCTTAGCCGAAAGCTTCCAGCTGCCTGAGCGACATATTGTTCAGGCCATTGCCTAATTTACTGTCTCTTAGTAAATGTATAAAACGCAAGGTTCTGAAGCCGTCAAACCAGGTGTGCATATGCCTGGTATAGATTTCTTCGCTGCGGCTCTGTTGCCGAGCCGAGTCGATAGCTTTGTTTATGCCCAGGTTGTTCAGGGCCTGTATCGTTGATTTTGGCAGGGCCAGGTCGTCGATGGGTTTTGACCATGTTTGCGGCATTACCTCGAGCCAGGTTTGTAGGTGTTTAAACACACGGGGATGATAAAAAATCTGTGCCTCATCCAGTGCGATTTCGTTAAGCAAGCGATTGATGGCAGGGCCGGTGCCGAAAGGCACGCGGTTTGATGGCCGTGCTTCTATAAGAATTTCAGGGCCTTGCAGATTTAATATAGAGCCGGTTTTTGCCGTTTTGTTGAGCAGGTAAAAATCCTCCCCACCATTGCGTTTGGGAAAGCCCCGTACGCTGGCGTAGTTGGCGGCATTGATGGCCAGGGCACTGCCGAGGCTATGAAAGCCATAGGGGGAGTTTGCTGCCTGCAATCCGTCTACATATTGTTGCAAGCGTTGTTCATACAGTCGGGTCGCTCGGCCTATTTCATTTGCGTCGCAGAGGTGGTGAAAGGGAAACACGGCTGCAGCGGGCTTAGTCATTGTGGCACCTGGCCCGGATCTTTCTGTGGTCAGACTGCTGAGGGCAGAAAAATAATCAGCGGGCAGGTGAGTATCGGCATCGGTGCAATAAATCCAGTGTTGAGACACTGCCTTGCAATTGATTAAAAACAGCGCAAGGTCGGCACCGATTTTTCGCGCCAGACCAACGCCCTGTTTAGATGGCAGCGGTAGCCGGTTAAAGCGATCAACCAGTAACACGGCGCTGTCAGTTCCTGGCACAGCACGTAATTTTATGTTTTCGACTTCTCGCACCGTGCCGGTATCCCTGCAGATATCGTCCCATAGGCGTTGATTATCCAGGTCAGGCCTGATCAATGTGTCGGGCTGATTAATGACAACAATAAGTAGCACGGCATGGTTCCGTAGCAGGCTGGTGCTCAGGCGGTCAAAAAAATGCCTGGATTCCCTGTAGGCCGGGATCACCATGACCTGTTCAAAACTAGGTGTGCTTATCCGAGCCTGGCTGGGCTGTTCGTGTGACGAGGAGTGCAAAAGGAAGAGGTCTTCTAGTAATCGTGTTTCTGGCTCGGCATAGCTGGCCAGGTATTTTTTAACGGCTTTTACAGCTTTAGTGGGAGTAGAGGGGGTCAATGCAGGGTCGGTCGATCAGGTAGTTCACTGATTAAAGCCGCTTCGATATCTAACAGTTCATCCAGACGGCTATTGATTTTATCTTTGCCAAAGTAGCCGCCAGCCAGATCAAAAAACAGTTTCTCATGGCGGTCCTCGGAACAACTGATGTCAATGTAGAAGGTTTTGAGTGATCCCGTGTGCAGTGCTGTCGCAATCAAACCAAAACGTTCTGCACCTCTGGCTTCGATAACACCGCCTAACAGGAGTCTGTCGAGAAAATAGTCGTCGCGACCATTGCGGAGTTGTTTGCGGAGCTGATTAACGTAGACATCTTTGTCATCCTTTTGCAGCTGCAAATTGCGTGTCGCCATAATTTTCACCACTTCACGGAAATGGTCGAGTTCTTCTATCGCCAGATCTATCATGGCGGCTACTATGTCGGGCTTATCGGCGTAATGAAGTGCCATAGACATGGCCATACCCGAGGCTTTTTTCTCTGCGCCGGCGTGATCCAGCAGGAAACTATCAAAATCAGCGAGTACGGTTTCAGTCCAGCTGGGGGCGGTGGCGTAACGTAGTTTGATCATCGTGGAGTATGTGAATTCATCGGGGTATCATAAGCGCTGATTATCGCAAAGCTGGGCGGCAACACAAACAACTTGCCCACGTATATTGTAAACAACGCTTAAAAACAGGAGTTCGAATGGTTATCAAGCCAAAAGTCCGCGGCTTTATCTGTACCAATGCCCATCCGGTCGGTTGCGCTGCTCACGTACAGGAGCAAATTGACTATGTGAAGGCCAAAGGAAAGATTGTTGGCGGCCCTAAAAATGTGCTGGTGATTGGTTCATCCACAGGTTATGGCCTCGCTTCTCGTATAACCGCTGCTTTTGGTTGTGGTGCTAACACGCTGGGCATCTTCTTCGAGAAACCGCCGACTGACCGGCGCACGGGTTCTGCCGGCTATTACAATAGTGCTGCCTTACAGACTGCGGCGCGAAAGGAAGGGCTCTACGCAGGAGGTATTAACGGTGACGCTTTTTCCGATGAAGTGAAAGAGCAGGCTATCGAGATGTTGAAGGAGAATATGGGGCCGCTTGACCTGGTGGTTTATTCGCTGGCTTCTCCCCGCCGTACCGATCCGCGCTCGGGTGTGACTTACGAATCTTCACTTAAGCCTATTGGCGACGCTTACACGATGAAGGGTGTCAATACAGATACGCTGAAAATTGATGAGCTTACTGTGGAGCCTGCCACCGAAGAGGAAATCGCCAATACTATCAAGGTGATGGGCGGTGAAGACTGGGAGTGGTGGATAGATGCCTTAGCGGATGCCGGCTTGCTCGCCGAGGGATGTAAGACTACGGCGTACACCTATATTGGTGAGGAAATGACCTGGCCACTCTACGGTCACGCCAGTATTGGCATGGCTAAAAAGGATCTTGATCGAGCCAGTGCTGCTATCGATAAAAAGTTGCAGGCCATTGGCGGCGAGAGCAAAGTATCTGTTCTCAAAGCGCTGGTTACTCAGGCGAGTTCGGCCATTCCGATCATGCCTCTGTATATTTCAATTCTGTATAAAATCATGAAAGAAGAAGGCACTCACGAAGGTTGTATAGAACAGATTCAGGGTTTGTTTGAGCGCCAGCTTTTTACCCGTGGCGAGCGGGATGTGGATGATGTGGGCCGCCTGCGCATGGATGGGCTGGAGCTGAAAGCTAGCGTACAGGCTCAAGTTAAGGCTTTGTGGGATGATGTAAGCACAGAAACCCTGGGCGAACTTACTGATTTCACGGGTTATCGGCAGGAGTTCCTGAAGCTGTTTGGTTTTGGGGTTGATGGCGTTGATTATGATGCTGATGTTGATATTCTCGTTGAGCTATAGCGCGACGCTGCCATCATCTAGCTAAGTCAATAAAAAATAACCGCTATGATAAAAAAAGGGTGATTCAATGACCAAAGTAGATCAGTTTTCGCCGTTGGTGCGGCGTATTACGGCACCCAATGGCAGTGCTATGACCGGGCCTGGCACTAACACTTATTTGCTCGGTCATAATGAGATCGCGGTGCTCGACCCCGGTCCGATCTATGACAGTCATATCGATGCAATTATCGAAGCCGGTGCCGGCAAAATTCGCTGGATTATCGTCACCCATACCCATAAAGATCATTCTCCTGTAGCAGCGATACTGGCCAAAAAAACCGGTGCAGAATTAGTCGGTTACGTTATGAAGGAGGCGGACTTTTTTCAGGACGAGACCTTTAAAGTAGAGAAAAATATTGCTGACGGCGAGCAATTTAAAACCGATGAATTTACTCTGGAGGCCATTCGTACTCCGGGTCATGTTGGTAATCATGTCTGTTATTTTTTGCATGAAGACGGCCTGTTATTTGCCGGCGACCACATCATGGATGGCTCGACGGTGGTGATCATCCCACCTAGCGGTGATATGAGAGATTATGTCGATTCGCTGGAGAAGCTGAGAAAGTATCCCATGAAAGCCATTGCGCCGGGTCATGGCAACCTGATGTCCGACCCGCTTAAAGTGGTTGATGGTTTGGTTAGACATCGTTCGATGCGGGAACAAAAAGTTATTTCCGGTATGAAACAATTGGGAGAGGCGAGTTTGCTGGGCATGTTATCGACGGTTTATAACGATGTTGATAAAAATGTGCTGTTTTATGCGCGCTTTTCCCTGTGGGCGCATTTGCTGAAACTCGAGCGTGATGGACGTGCGCGGAGAACCTCCCGAAACGAAGAGTTTGACCAGGAGTGTTGGGAGCTCGTTTAACGAACGTAGCGTTAGCTCGTCCCTTTGAGGGATTACGATCTTTCTTGTTGGGTTGAAAGGGCGAGTGTTGCGGAATTGAAGGGGCAAATATAAAAGATTGAAAGGTAAATACTAAGAGATTGAAAGGATACTTATGGATACATCACAACATAATTTGAAAGGGCTATTTGAACAGCTGGGTTTACCGTCGTCAGAGCAGGATACGACGCGTTTTCTGGACGAACATAGCCCGCTGGATCCCGCTGTTAAGCTGGTAGAGGCGGCATTCTGGAATCCAGGACAGCGTTCTTTTCTGATTGAGGCACTGGCTGAAGATTCAGACTGGACCGAACTGGTTGAGCATCTGGATGCAGTGCTGAGAAGATAGCAGCTCGATTTTCCTGGGCGCTTTTCCGGTGCGGCCTTATCTGTGCCTGTCGAGATGGTGATCGGCACATACTCTGTTGTTGAGGATTAGTTGTGTCAGTGCTTGTGTCGGCCAATTCACCCCAGTACCATTACGCTTTTTTTCGTGGAGCAAGTTGATGATTACAGGCAGCTGTTTAGACAATCACAAAATATATTTTAGACGATCACAAGAAGTATTTTAGATGATCACAGGCAGTATCGTGGCCATGGTCACGCCTATGGTGCCGGGTACGCTGGCTGTGGATACAGAGGCGCTAAGGCAACTTGTTGACTGGCATATTATATCGGGTACAGATGCTATTGTGGCGGTGGGGACTACTGGCGAATCGGCCACTCTCGAAATAGAGGAACATCTGGCCGTTATTAAGGCCTGTGTGGAACAGGTGGGTGGTCGAATTCCCATTATTGCCGGTACCGGAGCTAATAGTACCAGCGAGGCTATCGAGCTCACTAACAGGGCGAAAAGCGCAGGCGCGGACGCCTGCTTGCTGGTCACACCTTATTACAATAAGCCCACCCAGGAAGGCCTGGTGCTGCATTATCAGGCTATTGCTGAAGCTGTCGCAATTCCCCAAATTCTTTATAACGTGCCATCGCGTACTGCCTGTGACATGTTACCGGATACAGTTTGCCGCCTCGCTCAGATAGAAAATATAGTCGGCATCAAGGAAGCCACGGGAGATATGGATCGGGCGAAGGCGATTATCGCTGGCAGTGACGAAGAGTTTGCCGTGTATTCTGGTGATGACGCCACTGCTGTAGATTTGATGTTGCTAGGCGGCAAAGGCAATATTTCCGTAACGGCAAATATTGCACCAGCACAAATGCATGAGTTATGTGTAGCAGCGTTGGCGGGCCGGGAAAGCAAGGCGCGACAGTTAAACGATGCACTTGCCCAACTGCATGAGGATTTGTTTGTCGAGTCAAATCCTATTCCGGTTAAGTGGGTGCTGGCAGAAATGGGCCATGTCGCACACGATGCTATTCGCCTGCCATTAACGCCGCTGTCTAAAGAGTGGCATGAGCAGCTGCGCACTGTTCTCGCCAATACAGTCAATTGATTATGGAGATCCGCCGGTAGTTTTATGGGTACTTATTTTCTATTTTGGTTTTTAAGCATGATCAGGAGAGCCTCGGCAATCGCTGGCATTTCGATTTGCCTGTTGGTAGTAAGCGGGTGTGGTGTGTTTTTCGGCGACGACGGAATGTTTCGTAACAAGAGTAAGGATTACCTGCTGGCCAGTGAAGAGCCGCCTTTGCATGTTCCAGCCGAGCTGGACGGTGATGCAGTTGGAGAGCTATTTCGGGTGCCTGAAATTCCCGAGACGAGTGTACTTGATGACGAGGATGGAACTCCCCGCCCGCAGCTTCTCTCCACCAATGTGTTAGAAGAAGAAGTTAAAATTCAAAGCCTTTCTGGCCGGAAGTGGATTTTGATTAACCGGCTGCCCAGCGAAGTTTGGCCACGGGTAAGAAATATTCTTAATCGCAACGGCGTGACTACCACGCGGGTGGATGCATCTGCGGGGATAATTGAGACTGTGTGGCTGGAGTTCGATGAAGATAGCGAGCATAACCACCGCTATCGCATTGCCATCGAACAGGGGGTGCAGCCCAAGAGTACAGAGATTGCGGTATTGCATATGGCGATGGTAAAGGATGCAGATATTCCGGTCTGGCCAGAGAACTCGACCGATGTAGAACGTGAAAACACTATGCTTAATGTGCTCGCCAGCGATCTGGCCGGTGATGGGTCGAGTGGTACAGTGTCTATGTTGGCGCAGAAAATTGGTGGTGAGTCGAAGGTCGATATTTTGACCCCGTTAGATGAAACGCCCTATATATTACTAAAGCTCGATTATGACCGTTCGTGGGCATCGGTCGGTCATTCAGTAAACAAGGATGATTTTAGTATCATCGATCAGGATCGTACGGCCGGGATATTTTATGTGCACTACAGTGTAGATGACGAGGAAGACGAGCCTGGCTTTATAGCTCGTATGCTCGGTGCCGGAACCGATGAAGATATCCCGGAAGCAAATTGTCAGGTGCAACTCTTGCGCACTGATGGGGGCGTTAAAGTCATAGTTTTAGATCAGCAACAGGATGCATTTGAGCGTGCTGAGGCATTGCGATTGTTGAAAAAAATTCGCTCGAATTTATCCTGACCCAGGTTTGAAAGTGTGCGATTAATATCGTTAGGTAGTGGCAGCAGAGGCAATGCTACCCTGGTAGAGTCCGGTAATGCCTGTGTGCTGGTTGATAATGGCTTCTCCATCAGCGAGCTGACAAAGCGTATGGTCAGACAGGGCCGCCACCCTCAACAGTTGAGTGCTATTTTGGTGAGCCACGAACATAGTGATCATATTCGTGGTGTATTCCCGTTAGCTCGACGTTATTCTTTGCCGGTATATTTGACTGCGGGAACAGCAAAAGCCAAAGCAGCGCCCACCGGGGTCACCCTCGAGCTTATTAACGCACACCGGAGCTTTGCTGTTGAGGATATCGAAGTATCTCCTGTTGCAGTGCCTCATGATGCCCGCGAACCTGTCCAGTTTGTTTTTCGTAATCAGAGTAAATCCATGGGGGTATTGACCGATCTTGGTAGTATTACCGCCCATGTTATAGATTCTTATCGGCATTGTGACGGACTCTTGCTAGAGTCAAACCACGATCAGAATATGCTCGCGGAAGGGCCCTACCCCTACCCACTAAAACAGCGAGTTGGCGGTGACTGGGGACATTTGAACAATCAGCAGGCAGCAGGCATGTTGGCTCGCATCGAGCTGGAGCAACTGCAGGGCATTGTTATTGGCCACATAAGTGAACAGAATAATTGTCTGGATACAGTAAAAAAATGTATTGAGCCATTGGTTGAGAATATTCCACAGGTGCATTATGCCAGCCAGCTAGACGGGACCAGCTGGCTGACAGTAGATTAGTGTCTTAACACACGATTTCAGGTCGATTTATCTCTGTGATTTATAAATCTGTTATTTCTATATTTATGGTTCGAACAGGAGAACCTTTCTATGAATAAGCGCAAAGAGCTGTATCGGGGCAAGGCGAAGTCGGTTTATCTGACCGATGACAAGGATTTACTAATCCTCCATTTTCGCAATGACACATCCGCATTTGATGGCAAAAAAATAGAGCAGCTCGACAAAAAGGGCATGGTGAACAACAAGTTTAATGCTTTCATTATGGAGAAGCTTGAGGCGGCAGGGATACCCACTCATTTCAAATCAATATTGAATGATCAGGAGTCCGTGGTGTTGGCCCTGGAGATGTTTCCAGTAGAGTGCGTGGTAAGAAATATTGCTGCCGGTAGTATATGTAAGCGCCTTGGTATAGAAGAAGGGATCGATCTGGATCCACCTACATTTGAGTTTTTTCTCAAAGACGATGCGCGTGGTGACCCTATGATCAATGAGTATCACATTAATTCATTCGGCTGGGCCGGACCGGAACACGTTGTCATAATGAAAGAACTTAGCTTTGCTGTGAATAACGTTCTCAAAGCTTTGTTCAGGGAAGGCAATATGCTCCTCGTGGATTACAAGCTGGAGTTCGGTTTGCATAATGGTGAGGTCGTCCTCGGTGATGAGTTCACGCCTGATGGCTGTCGCCTATGGGATGTGGATACCAGGGAGAAACTGGACAAGGATCGCTTTCGCCAGGATCTTGGCGATGTCGTTGAATCTTACCAGCTGGTTGGCAAAAGGCTTGGTTTAAATATCAATTGATGCAGATGTAATAATTTGGTGCGTACTGGGCCTTATTGGTGCTGAAAAGGTCGATGCTATCTGCATTTGTCCACAGTTAAGGGTAATAGCTAAGCATAGTTTTCTAAATGTTATGTAACTCATTGATTCTTTTTAGGTGTGTATATAACCAATTGATTTATATAGACTTTTGTTTTTGACTAAAAAATGATCATTTTATGACAAGCTATATAGCTAGCGGCTTTGTGACGGTATTATGGAAGTAATACACAAACTTATCCACAGAATTTGTGAGTAAGTGTTGTCAACTAAAAATTGCCTAAAACGTTTAATTAAATACAGTGCGCTGGCAGGATCAGCTTGTCGACCCTGTCCACAAGTTTCACTGCCTCAGGGCAAGATAACTGAGCATTGCCGGCCAGATTTATGTGGGTGAGGTGAACAAGTTTAAATAGCACCAACACGGACTTAATGTTGTTGTCAGAAAAGTCCAGGGTGACAATTTGAGCAAATTGCTCGAGACCATCAAGGCTGAGGATGTCGGCATGACTACACCGGAGTATGCTCAGATGTGCTGCCTGGGTTATTTTATAGTCCTCGATAGCGTGCGCGATGCAATTATGCAGTGCGGTATCGGTTACTGCATAGTCAGCGAAAAGCACCGGTGGTTCGTGGATAGGCGTGTCATTGAGGGTGATGACGTACTGGTCACAGCCGGTGGTGGTTACCAGTAAGGTTGCCATTAAAGTTACCAGTAAAATTGTCGGCAAGACAGTTGCGGAAAGTGCTTTCTTCATGAACTGTTCCCACAGATCCGTGTTATCAGGACTTGATAATAGCCCTGTCCTTGCAATATGGCTACTGCGATGTAAAAAATGAAGCCAATAAATGAAGCCAATAAATGAAGAGTGCCAGCAGATTATAAACGGCAGGGTTAGCAATGAATTGTCTACATTGTTCTCTCGATTTACGGGCCTCGATTAACAGGCTTCGAATGAGTGCTCTCGACGTCCTCCATTCGCCTGATTTCGTCTGGCTGGCCATTAAGGCTGATTTCACCAGAATTTTGTGTGCGAAGACACTTTCTCGCCTACTACGACTAAAAAATCTACAACTGTGAAGTTACAGCGGCCTATGTCAATAATACCCAGTAAAATGAAAAAAGTAGAAATTAAGGACTTAGCAATGAAACCATTACTTTTATTATGTTTGTCGGTAGCACTGGTAGCCTGTATGTCAACAGATCCATATACGGGGGAGCAGGAAGTTAGCAATACTGCCAAGGGTGCTGGTATCGGCGCGGTTACCGGTGCGCTTATCGGCATGGCGGCATCGAGTAAGAGTGATCGTGGCAAGGGCGCACTCATCGGTGCAGCCGGTGGCGCCGCCATTGGTGGCGGTGTTGGTTTTTATATGGATAAGCAGGAGGCAGCACTCCGGGCAAAGCTTGAAGGTACTGGCGTACGGGTAGTTCGAGAGGGCGATAATATTCGCCTGGTGATGCCGGGAAACGTCACCTTTGCAGTCGACCGCGACGAAGTGCGCGCCGAGTTTTACCAAACATTGGAATCTGTAGCGCTGTTGCTAAAAGAATATGACAAAACCAATATTCGCATTGCGGGGCATACTGATTCGGATGGTAGTGATAGCTATAATCAGACATTGTCAGAGCAGCGGGCGGCCAGTGTCGGACAGCTACTGATTTCTTACGGCATCATGTCGGGTCGTGTATTCACCACTGGTTACGGTGAACGCTACCCAGTGGCGAGCAATGACACTGCGGAGGGGCGTCAGGCCAATAGAAGAGTTGAGCTTGAACTTCTGCCATTTTGAAACGCACAATTTGTACCTGCATTCACGTGACGCAAAGTGGTGGCTAAGCTCCCCATAGTCGTTCATCCTGGTTACGAACAACTGGCTGCTGGGCTTGCTAGTGCGCTCGGCGCTCCCCTTGTTCAACACGTTGAACAAATTACCACCGAGCACTACCTGGAATATGGTGACAGTGGTTTGTCTTTAGTCAGCAGCTTATCCGATGCTGGTGGGGGCAAACCGGTCACGGTTTGTTGTGACTTTGTTAACGGCACGTTACGCCATAGACGGTTGTACGGGGGCGGGATCAGACAGGCGCTAGGCAGGGCCGTCGGTATATCCTCAGGCTTTAAGCCCCTGGTCGCAGATTTAACTGCCGGGCTCGGGCGCGACGGCTATGTATTGGCTAGTCTCGGTGCGAGGGTAATCCTGGTCGAGCGCAATGAGGTGGTGGCGGCTTTGCTGGCAGATGGCCTGGCGAGGTTGCGACAACACGCAGCGCAAGACAATTCGCTAAGAGAGATAAGCGACCGTTTGACCTTGCATCGTGTTGATGGCAAAAATTGGCTGCGAACTCTCGACAAAGAAAGCTACGCCGATGTTATCTACCTTGATCCAATGTTTCCCGAACGGAGCAAAAGCGCGCGGGTGAAAAAGGATATGGCGATATTTCACGGTTTGGTGGGTGACGATGCCGACGCTGGTGATCTGCTGGAGCTGGCGTGTAAAGCGGCACGTTATAGAGTCGTGGTGAAACGCCCGCGCCGTGCACCACCATTGGCAGGTATCAAACCTCGTTTTTCAATTGCTGGTAAGACCACACGGTTTGATATCCATGTGTTAAAGAAAATACCACGTTAATATGTTGAACCGGGAGTTATCTGCGTCATGAGCGTGCGTAAGTCTGCTTAACAAACGCCTGCGCAGCGATTTACACAGTGGCAGGACATGGTATTAACGTCGCTAAGGGACTAATAGCGTAGTCAATATATCTCGATAAATATTAGTGAGTCTATCGAGGTCGGCGACTAAAATATGTTCGTCGATTTTGTGAATACTATTATTAACCGGCCCAAATTCAACGATCTGAGTGCCGAGTGTCGCTATAAAGCGGCCGTCTGAAGTGCCGCCTCCAGTGGATAGCTCGGGTTTTTCCCCGACATTTTTTTGGATACAGTCAACGACGGCATCTGTCAGTGTTGCCGACGTGGTTAGAAAGGGTTCTCCGCTGAGTTGCCAGTTTATGTGGTAATTCAGTTCTGCGTGGCTAAGTATGTCCTCGACCAAAGATTGCAATTGCAGTGAGGTGATTTCGGTAGAAAATCTGAAATTGAAATCAACAATAATTTCGCCGGGAATAACATTTGTCGTCCCGGTGCCAGCGTTGATGTTGGAAATTTGAAAGCTGGTTGGGGGGAACTGTTCGTTACCTTCATCCCAGGTCTTTGTGGTCATAATTGACAGTGCCGGGATCAGCTTATGGATCGGATTATCCGCTAGCTGAGGATAAGCGATATGGCCCTGTATACCTTTAACGGTGAGGCGGGCATTTAATGACCCCCGACGACCTATTTTGACGGTATCACCCAATACCCTGGATGAAGATGGTTCGCCGACAATACACCATTCGGGAGCTATTCCCTGATTGCTTAACCAGTCGACTACCCGTGTGGTGCCATTGATCGCGGGGCCTTCCTCGTCGCTAGTGATTAAAAAAGCGATACGGCCGTCGTGAGATGGGTGATTCTTTACGAAGGTTTCTGTGGCGGTAATCATCGCTGCCAGGGAGCCTTTCATATCGGCAGCGCCACGACCGTAAAGAAGGTTATCTTTCAGGACTGGTTCAAAGGGTTCGCTATGCCAGTCTTTAATTTCGCCTACGGGGACAACATCCGTATGCCCAGCAAAACACAGTATGGGACCATCACTACCGCGAATAGCCCAGAAGTTTTCGACGTCTTCAAAAGGCAGTCGGTGGATATCGAAGTCCAGTGCTTCGAGACGTTCTATAAGCATATCCTGACAGCCAGCATCGACCGGGCTGACCGACTGCCGACGGATTAAGGCACAGGTTAATTCAAGCGTTGGCGACTGTGACTTGATCAGGGCTTCCCTAGTTATGGGCATGAAGGGCTTCGTTCAGCTCAATCGCGGTCTGGTTGGTCAGACATTCTACTGCGCCGGTCATGGAGTTGCGACGGAACAATAAATCTGTGCGGCCCGCGAGCTCGCGTGCTTTGGTTTTGCCTACCTTGTTCAGTTGATCATCCAGCATCAGGACTTTTGTCCCCGCAGTGATATACAGCCCGGCTTCGACCGTGCAGCGATCACCCAGTGGGATACCAATACCGGCATTAGCACCAAGCAGACATTCCTTACCCACGGAGATGACTATATTGCCACCGCCAGAGAGTGTACCCATGGTTGAGCTACTGCCGCCCAGGTCAGAACCGGCGCCGATAAATACCCCTGCTGAGATACGCCCTTCAATCATATTAGGGCCTTCTGCCCCGGCGTTAAAGTTGACAAAGCCCTCGTGCATGATGGTAGTGCCTTCGCCGATATATGCGCCGAGCCGAACCCGAGATGTGTCGGCTATCCTGACCCCACCCGGTACCACATAGTCTGTCATTTTCGGAAATTTATCGACGCAGCTCACTTGCAGACTGCAGCCCTGCATACGCGCTTCAAGCTGGCGTTGGGGTAGTTCGGTGAGGTCGATGGCGCCCTCATTGGTCCAGGCGACATTGGGTAAGACACCGAAAATACCGCTGAGATTAGTGCCATGGGGCTTGACCAGACGATGTGAAATTAGGTGCAACTTCAGATAAGCCGCAGGCACAGAAGTTGCCTCGCTGTCACTGACCAGTGCCACAGCGACGACGGGTTTGCTGGAAGCGGCGAGTTTGCCGGTGAGTTCTGCCTGAAGGGATTCTCCTGCCTGGGTAAATGCATCCGCCAGTTTGGTGATCATGCTGGCATCCAGTATAACGGCTGCATCTTCCTTCACTTCACCGATGATCTGACTCAGTGCTGACTGAATACCCGCTGATGGTGCCAGTACGGGGGCGGGATAAAAAACCTCCAGCCATTCGCCTTTACTGTTCTGGCTGCCAACACCGATGCCAACACTGTATAAATTTGTCATTGTTTTACCTCACTCCTCATTCGTTAAACTGGTTTGTTAGGCCCATTATTCAGGCTGATTCGTTAGGGGCTGGAAAAATACTTTCGTATTCTGCTGGTTTAAAACCGACAAATACTGCGTTATTGTATTCAAGAACAGGGCGCTTGATCAGGGTCGGATTGTTGAGCATTACCTGGATGACATTTGCTTCGTTGAGGCTTTGTTTTACGCCATCGGATAACTGCTTCCAGGTGCTGCTGCGCTTGTTGACCAGTACTTGCCAGTCGACATTCTCAAGCCACTCTTTCACCTTGCTTTCCGTTAACCCATCGCTGCGAACATCGTGGAACTGGTAGTCAAGATTATGCTGGTCAAGCCATGTTCTGGCTTTCTTTACGGTATCGCAATTTTTAATGCCAAATAGTGTCGTCATTAACGTACTCATTCCTGCCAAATTTTGTATGGACAGCTTCCCCAAAAAACAGCGACACAGGATAGCAAAATCGCCCGTCCGCTGGATAGTGTGATTGTCCTGTCACCGGCGGTGCTAAATTCAGGGTTTTTTATTAATGACCGCTTTTTTGCGATTGGGATAACAGGTGGTGCATATTTCGCAGACTCGACCGTCACAGCCGCGGGCGCTACAAAACTCTCTGCCGTAATAGATAATTTGCAAATGCAGGGTATTCCAGCTATCCCGGGGAAACAGACGCTTTAAATCCTTCTCTGTCCGTACCACATTCTTGCCACTGCTCAGCCCCCAGCGCTGTGCCAGGCGATGAATATGGGTGTCGACCGGAAAGGCAGGGTGCCCAAAGGCCTGGGACATCACTACGCTGGCGGTTTTATGACCGACGCCGGGCAGCCTTTCCAGGGCCTCCATATCTTCGGGCACGTTGCCGTCGTGTTCATCCAGTAAGATCTGCGAGAGTTTTGAAATGGCTTTGGATTTCTGCGGGGACAGGCCACAGGAGCGGATTAGCTCAAGGATTTCGTCCACCTCTAACTGCGCCATATCGAAGGGGTTGTCAGCCCGGGCGAACAGAGCCGGTGTGACCAGGTTTACCCGCTCATCTGTACATTGGGCCGAAAGCAGGACCGCGATGAGCAGGGTAAATGGATTCTTGTGGTCCAGAGGAATAGGTGGTTGTGGATACAGTTCGTCCAGCTTCGCCAGGATATAGGTGACACGATCTTTTTTGAGCACTTACAGACTCTCAATAAATATTTTGATGCGTTCAGCGGCTTCCTGACACTGTTGTGCAGGCGCAACCAGGGCTATACGAATCCGATTATTGCCAGGGTTTCCCTCTTCTGTCTCGCGGGCCAGGTAACTGCCGGGTAGCACGGTGACGTGGTGTTGACCATAAAGGTCGCGCGTAAACGTAGTGTCGGCGAGCGGTGTCTCCGGCCACAGGTAAAAACCAGCATCGGGCATTTGCACATTCATGACGGGTTGCAGAACTGCCATTACGATGCGGAATTTTTCCTGATACAGCCTGCGATTAAGTTGCACATGAACTTCGTCATCCCATGCTGCGATGCTGGCGAGTTGATGCTGTACAGGCATAGCGCAACCCTGGTAGGTGCGATACAGCAGGAATTGCCTGAGGATATCTCCATCACCAGCCACAAAACCCGAACGTAGACCTGGCAGATTGGAACGCTTTGACAGGCTGTGGAATACCACGCAGCGTCGATAATCATCGCGTCCCAGTTCGTCACAGGCCTGCAATAAGCCAGGTGGGGGCGCGTTTTCATCCAGATATATCTCTGAGTAACACTCGTCACTGGCGATAATGAAATCGTGGCGATCCGCCAGTGCGATTAGCTTCTTGAGGGTGTCAATATCGAGTACTGCCCCAGTGGGATTGCCGGGCGTACAAAGGTAAAGCAATTGGCAACGACGCCAGACAGTATCTGCTACGGATTCGAAATCTGGCTTGAATTGGCTGTCAGCGGTGCAGTTGATGTATACCGGCTCAGCACCCGCGAGCAGCGCGGCACCCTCATAAATTTGATAAAAAGGATTTGGTAATAGCACGAGCGGGCTCTGTTCAACAGGCTCGTGGCCACGGTTGATAACCGTCTGGGCAAAAGCAAATAGTGCTTCCCGGGTACCGTTTACGGGCAGGATATGGTCATCGGGATGAGGCGCTTTTTTGAGTTTGAATCTGCGTTGTAGCCAATCTGCTATAGATTCGCGGAGCGCTCTTATGCCCTGGGTCGAAGGATAGCTGGACAGAGCCGACAGCTCATCAACGAGTTTTTGTATAACGAACTCCGGCGCCGGGTGCTTCGGTTCGCCGATGGAAAGATTGACAGGCTCCAGGCCCACCGGTGGCGTTACTGTATTTTTTAGGTTTCTGAGTTTTTCAAAAGGGTAGGGTAGCAGGCGTTCCAGATCGGGATTCATGTCCTTTCTCAGCGGCGGTTAGACGAAATACGAGCGACAAAGATTCAGCTGCGACAATTTATCAGCTCCAGCGACGTCTTGGATAATGAACCTTTAGCGGCGCCTCGGAGGATGAGTCCTCCAGGTTGCGTGTGTCGAGTTCGTGACAAATCGTCGCTTCAATCTCCCTGCATAGAGTTTCATCGGTAATGGTCTGATCGTTAGCGTCGGTGAGATAAAATACGTCTTCCACGCGCTCCCCCAGTGTGGCGATTTTTGCACTGTGCAAATGCAGGTCAAAGTTCATAAAAATCTGCCCAAGTTGTGCCAGTAAACCGGGTCTGTCCGGGGTGACAACTTCAAGGTAAGTGGTATTGTCGCCGGCAATGTTCTCAATACGCGCGGACGTACCGGTAGTTAGCTGTTTCAGCTGGCGAGGGGTACGGCGGCGCACTTTGAATATGTTTTCCGACGGTGTACACAAAGCCTGGACTAAAGATTTGCGTACTTTGCTTTCCTGATCCTGCTGCTTTGCAAACGATTGCCCTTTTTCGTCCAGCACATAAAATATATCAAAGGTGTGGCGATGATGATTGCCAGCGTAGATTTGTGCATCGACAATATTGATGCGCAGACTATCAAGCGTCGCTGCGGTAATAGGAAAAACGTTACTAAGTCCTTTGGTATAAATAAAAATTCGTGTGGCACTGCTATCCTCAATACCAGCGTCTTCAATAAATACAACGGGTTCGCTCTGCTCATCGCCGACCAGTGCTTTTTCCGTACAACGGGCGATTACCGAAGGGCTTTCACGCAAAAACAGCTCGTCGTCGATTTCGCGCCACAGACTGAGCGCCGAAGTTTCTGTAACTCCGCTTTTTATTAACTGCTGGAGCGCTTCACTTCGCGTATTGTTGATCCATTCCTGCCGATCTGCAGGGTTTTCCAGACCTCTTTTCAGCGCTTCGCGGGTGGAAAAATATAATTGCCGCATCAGCGATCCTTTCCAGTTGTTCCACAACGTCGGATTGGTTGCAGTGATGTCGGCGATGGTTAATGTGAAAAGGTGATCAAGGTAAAGCTGGTTGCCTACTAATTGAGCAAATTTGTGAATCACATCAGGATCAGCTATGTCCTCACGCTGTGAGATGCTCGACATAAGCAGGTGATGCTCCACCAGCCATTTCACCAGGCGGATTTCCTGAGGCGCGAAGCCGTGATGAAGGGCGAAGCGCTCCACCTCTACCGCGCCCAGTTTGGAGTGGTTGCCGCCGCGCCCTTTGGCTATATCGTGATAGAGGCCAGCTACCATCAGTATTTCTGGCTTGGGCAGGCTTTTGAATACATGGGCAGCGATCGGAAAGGTTTGCGCTAATTTAGGATTGCCAAATCTGCGCAAATTACGTACTACCTGAATGGTATGAGCATCAACTGGGTAGATATGGAATAAGTCGTGTTGCATCTGGCCGATAATTAGCTCAAATTCCGGCAGATACCTGCCTAAAATGCCATAGCGGGTCATACGCTGCAGCTGTGTTGATAGCCTGCCCTTGCAGCGCAGCAGGCGCATGAATAGCTTACGATTTAGTTCATCCTCACGAAAAGCGCTATCGATGCGATAGCGGTGTTCCCGGATTTGGCGAATAGTTTTTGAGCGTACGCCCTTAATAGTGGCATCCTCGCCCAGTAACACAAAGATTTCCAGCAATGCTGAAGGATGCTCTTTAAACAAGGTATCGCTAATCGCTTCAATATAATCATCGCGAATATGAAAGCGTTCATTAATAACCTGGGTGGTGACTGCTTTGTCACCACTGAGTATTATTTCGTCAAGGTATTGTAGTAGTACATCGTTCTGCTCGTGCATGGAGAGTACTACGCGGTAGTAGCGTTGCATGAATTGTTCGACGGCCATGCGTTCGTCATTATCTTTATAGCCAAAGATATCCGCCAGTTTACGCTGGTAATCAAAAAGCAAACGCTCTTCCGGGCGACCCGCGATCATGTGCAAGCCGTAGCGCACGCGCCAGAGAAACTCTTCGCCCTGGCGGATAAGCTGATATTCCTCATCGGATAAAAAATCACCGCCAGTCAGTTCGCTGAGAGCCTTGACGCCGTAATGCCGTTTGGCGATCCAGCCAATGGTCTGGATATCGCGGAGCCCGCCCGGTGCTTCCTTGATATTTGGTTCCAGATTGTATTCCGTGTTGTCATGCTTTTCGTGGCGTTGGGTTTGCTCCTCCCGTTTTGCCTGAAAAAATGCATCTGATGGCCAAATTTTATCGGGCCCAGTGCGTTTAAGCAGTGAGGTCATTAACTGTTCGTTGCCAGCCAATAGACGACTCTCCAGCAAGTTGGTGACGATGGTAATATCGTCCTTTGCTGCACTGACACATTGTTTGATCGAGCGAACACTGTGGCCAATGTGAAGGTGTATATCCCATAGAAAGGCCAAAAATTTGCTGGTACTGTTTTTATAGCGGTTCTGATTTTGGCGTTTGGTGAGAATAAGTAAGTCAATATCTGAATGGGGGTGTAATTCGAG
The DNA here is from genome assembly GCA_003645535.1 of Gammaproteobacteria bacterium. GTDB lineage: Bacteria > Pseudomonadota > Gammaproteobacteria > Pseudomonadales > Porticoccaceae > HB2-32-21. The sequence goes on from QNFP01000002.1 coordinate 21,308, forward strand.
ACGGCCATAGCCACCTACCGCCAGCAGGGCAATGTTATGGTCCCAGTCGAACTGGTGCCAGGCATGGAATAGTATGCGGTCGATAAACGCTGCGCGTTCTGTAACAAGGGAGCGTATCTGCTCACCTTCATTGAAGCGAGTGTCGAAATGCTGGTTGGCGGCACTAATTGCACTACGAAAAACGCTGAGAGCGTGGCCGTCGTTGAGATCTGCCAAAAAGCGCTTTTCGTCAAAAAAAAGTAGTGGGTTCATATTGTTTGAGTGCATTTTTATGTCTGCTGGTGTGCCTGTCCGATATGTCTGGCTGAGATCATTATTTGTGCAATAAATAAGCTGTGCGCTAGGCTGAATTTCCTACACAGAGAGGGACTCACCACTGCGGATAGTGAGAACCTCTACGCCATCGCCGGTAACATAAAGCGTGTGCTCCCATTGTGCCGACAGGCGGCCGTCACGGGTTTCTACGGTCCAGCCATCTTTTTTGAGTTTAGTGTGGTGCTTGCCGGCATTAATCATAGGCTCAATGGTAAATGTCATGCCTTGCCTAAGTTCCAGGCCGGTACCCGGTTTGCCGTAATGTAAGACCTGTGGATCTTCGTGGAATTCAGTGCCTATTCCGTGGCCGCAGTACTCTCTGACCACAGAGTAGTAGTTACTTTCCGCATAACTCTGAATGGCATGGCCTATATCCCCAAGCCGAACCCCCGGCCTGACAATGGCTATAGCTTTGTACAAACATTCTCGCGCCACTTTTATCAGTCGTCGTGCATGATCCGGCGTGTCACCCACGCAAAACATTTTGCTGGTGTCTCCATAATAACCGTCTTTGATTACGGTGATATCAAGATTGACGATATCTCCGTTTTTAAGAATTTTGCTTTTGCTTGGAATGCCATGGCAGATAACCTGATTTACCGATGTGCATATGGCATTCGGAAAGCCTCGATAGTTAAGGCAGGCGGGCACAGCTTTTTGCACGTCAACCATATAGTCATGGCATATGCGGTCCAGTTCCAATGTGCTGATACCCGGTTTTACGTAGGGTTCGATCATTTCCACCACTTCGGCGGCCAGCCGACCAGCGATTCGCATTTTGGAAACTTCTTCGGGGGTCTTGATAGTTACAGCCATAGCACCTACGGGAGTCTGCTTGCCAAAACTGGGCATTGTAACCAAATTTGCGAACCATACATCATGGCATTGTCTGCCAGTGATTGATCTGGCCTGAATATATATTCTTCATGCTAATAGATTGATAGGAGATTGAGATGCATGCTGCTGAATTAATGGGGGCATCGTCTAAGGTGGACAAACGGTTTGTTTGCATGGCTCCGCACCGTTTTTGCTTCATTAACCAGCCTGATTATGGTATAAAGCGCGCCCTGACGGATAGGCCGCCGGGATAACCTAAATACGCACATATACCGGCACATTGATCCGGGTGCCCGTTTAGCAAGATGCATCATCAGCCATCTTACTAACATGCGGGTTGGTCAATGGGGTATGTGGAAGGCTAACCCTAAACTAGAGGAAAACTTATGACTGCTGTCAGTATGCGTGACATGTTGCAGGCCGGTGTGCATTTCGGCCACCAGACACGTTATTGGAACCCTAAAATGAGCCCGTATATATTTGGTGCTCGCAACAAGATCCATGTAATAAATCTAGAACATACTCTGCCAGCGTTTAACGGCGCTCTTGAACAGGTTCGTCAACTCGCCAGTAACAACAACAAAATTTTGTTCGTCGGTACCAAGCGTGCGGCGCAAAAAACTATAAAAGAGCAGGCTGAGCGGGCTGGTATGCCCTATGTGTGCAATCGTTGGCTCGGTGGTATGTTGACCAATTACAAAACTATCAGGGCATCTATCAAGCGCTACCGTGACCTTCAGGAACAGAGCAAGGACGGTACATTTGACAAACTCACTAAAAAAGAAGCATTGATGCGAATTCGAATGATGGAGAAGCTGGAGCGTTCCATCGGTGGCATTAAGGATATGGGTGGTTTGCCTGACGCAGTATTTGTTATTGATGTCGATCACGAGCGGATTGCCGTGCAGGAAGCTAATAAACTGGGCATACCGGTAATAGGAATTGTGGACACCAATAGTAATCCAGACGGTGTAGATGTTGTTATCCCCGCGAACGATGACGCGATAAGAGCGATTAATCTATACGCTGTAGCGATGGCTGACGCGATTCTGGCTGGAAAGTCTGGCGATGCGGATATGTCCGGCGGTGATGAGTTTGTTGAAGTGACAGATGCGGAAGAGCTAGAGGGTGTTGAGGAGCAGGAATCTGCACCGGAGGAGGCTGGCTGAAAAGCGTTATCTTAAGCTTTTTGGCGCACGGCGCATTTTATAAAAAGGGGCTACGGCCCCTTTTTGTTAACCCGAATTGTATATTTTAGAGGATACCCCTATGACGGCTATCAAAGCTTCCCAGGTTAAAGAACTACGCGAACGCACCGGTCTCGGTATGATGGAATGTAAGAAAGCGTTGGTTGAGGCGGCCGGAGATATTGAAAAAGCAATTGAAGATTTACGTAAATCCAGCGGTATGAAAGCGGCGAAGAAGGCCAGCCGTACTGCCGCCGATGGTATGGTGGCACTGAAAGTGGCCGACGACGGAAGCTATGGCGTTATAGCTGAAGTTAATTCAGAAACCGACTTTGTAGCAAGAGATGATAGCTTTCAGGCTTTTGTTGCAACCGTACTCGCCAAAGCTTTCGATGGCAGGTTGGGAGACGTTGCGGACGTAATGGATGAGGGTATGGAGGTCACCAGGCAGGCCCTGGTGCAAAAAATTGGTGAAAATATCAGTGTCAGAAGAGTAGAGTTAGTGACGGCGCCAGTGGTAGGCGGTTATGTGCACAATAATAATCGTATTGCCGTACTGGTTGCCCTTCAAGGCGGTGATGCAGCGCTGGCCAAAGATGTTGCCATGCACGTTGCTGCGGTTAATCCCCAGGTAGCAACACCGGAAGATATGCCTGCAGAGCTGGTAGCTAAGGAAAAGGAAATTTATATAGCTCAGGCTCGAGAAAGCGGCAAACCTGATGAAATTGTCGAGAAGATGGTCACTGGCAGGGTGAAGAAATTCCTCGCTGAGAGTAGCCTGGTCGAGCAGGCTTTTGTCAAAGATCCAGACGTTAAAGTGGGTCAGTTGTTGACCAACGCCGGTGCCGAGATAAAAGGCTTTGTGCGCTTTGAAGTAGGCGAAGGTATCGAAATTGAAGAGCAGGATTTCGCTGCTGAAGTGGCCGCCCAGGTGGGTGCACAGAAGTAACGATACGGATTGGGAAAAATATGTCGAATACCGGCGGCAAGGATAAAAAATATAAACGAATTTTGCTCAAGCTAAGTGGCGAAGAGCTGGTAGGTGACGCCGGATTTGGCATTGACCCCAAGGTGCTTGATCGCATGGCTCTGGAAATTGGGCAGCTGGTGGGTATTGGCGTGCAGGTCGGCCTGGTCATTGGTGGCGGTAATCTGTTTCGTGGGGCGGAGTTGAGTGCGGCCGGTATGGAAAGAGTAACTGGCGATCATATGGGCATGTTGGCCACGGTAATGAATGGTCTAGCCATGCGTGATGCTTTAGATCGCAACAATATTGCAGCACGGGTAATGTCAGCTATCCCCATGAGTGGTGTTGTTGAGCATTATGATCGCCGTCGCGCAATGAACTACCTGGCAGCGGGGGAAGTCGTGATTTTTGCGGCAGGTACCGGTAACCCCTTTTTCACGACAGACTCTGCGGCCTGTTTGCGTGGTATTGAAATTAACGCGGAACTGGTTTTAAAGGCTACCAGGGTGGATGGAGTGTATTCTGCAGATCCGTTAAAATTCCCTGATGCAACTATGTTTGAGCGACTGACCTACGACCAGGTCCTCGAGAAAAAGCTTGAAGTTATGGATCTTACCGCCATTTGCCTGTGCAGGGAGCGCAGCATGCCGTTACGAGTGTTTCGTATGTCAAAATCTGGCGCGCTGCTCAGTATTGTGGTCGGTGGTAATGAAGGTACTCTTATCGAGGAGCAGTTTGCGACAGAAGAGAATCAGATATGATCAACGAGTTAAGGCAAGACGCTGAAAAGCGCATGGAAAAAACGCTTGAGGCGCTAGGTCACAGCATGAATAAAATACGCACAGGCCGTGCGCACCCGAATATTCTGGATTCGATCATGGTGTCTTATTATGGCAGCGATACGCCGCTGTCCCAGGTGGCTAGTGTATCGGTTATCGATGCACGTACGCTGGCAGTGACGCCCTGGGAAAAAAGCCTGGTGCAGGATATTGAAAGGGCGATTATGAAATCGGATCTGGGGCTCAACCCTGCTACTGCTGGAGAGGTAATCCGCATCCCAATGCCAGCACTGACGGAAGAAACTCGCAAAGGCTTTATTCGACAGGCGCGCAAGGAAGCTGAAAATTCAAAGATCTCGGTACGCAATATTCGTCGTGATGTGCTGTCCGATATTAAGGATCTGCTGAAGGAAAAAGAGATCACCGAAGATGATGATCGTCGTGCACACGAAGATATGCAAAAGCTGACAGATCGGTTCATTGGTGTTGTTGACGAGGCACTGGCAGCAAAAGAACAGGACCTGATGGAAATCTGATTTATCCTCTCGTCATAGGCGAATATTATGACTGACTGCAAGGATCAGGACGATGCTTCCCCGCTTCGTCATGTGGCGATTATCATGGATGGTAATAGTCGATGGGCGCGTGAGCGAGGCCTTAATAATATTGCTGGCCACCAGGCGGGGGTCGAAAAAGTGCGCGATGTGCTCGATGCCTGTCGCCACCACGGTGTGAAAACGCTGACTCTTTTTGCCTTCAGTAGTGAAAACTGGCAGCGCCCCTTGTCGGAAGTGCGTGGCCTGATGTCCCTGTTTGCTACTTATATAAGAAAAGAGGCGCAGGAGCTACGCGCGCGGAATGTACGACTCCGCGTGATCGGTGATCGTAGTCGGTTTAGTTCTGGGCTACGCAAGCGCATAGAGTATGCTGAAACGCTGACGGTCAATGGTGATATGAACCTCGTGCTTGCCGTTGATTATGGTGGGCGTTGGGATATTACGCAGGCGGCTCGTTCTCTGGCGGCAAAAGTCGTAAGTGATGATCTGGCAATAGCTGATATTGATGAGCATACATTTGCTCAGGAGCTCTGCCTTGCCGATTTGCCGCCTCCAGATTTGTGTATCCGCACGGCTGGTGAGCAGCGTATCAGCAATTTCATGCTTTGGCAGTTGGCCTACGCCGAGTTTTATTTTGCTGATTGTTATTGGCCGGATTTTAGTGATGCGGTATTTGCAGATGCGGTGGTGGAATATAAAGGACGTAAACGGCGTTTTGGCTTGAGCGCAGAGCAATTGCTAATGCCAAAGCAGGAAAATGCTTAGACAGCGTATTGTAACTGCAATTGTTCTTGCAGTTTGTTTTTTAACAGCATTGTTTGGCCTGTCGCCACCAGTGTTTACAGCTGTGATGGCGCTGGTTGTGGGCTACGCAGGATGGGAAATGAGTGCTTTGGCAGGAATTTCTGATCGGCTATCTCGCCTGGTTTATGTAGCGGCTATGCTGATCGTTATGGGCTTGCTAACAGGATGGCTGGATTTCGATAAAAATAGCCTGTTTACCAGCCATGTTCGGTCATTGCTCGGCTGGACCTGTATTTGGTGGACGATAGCGTTGTTGTGGATCCAGAGTTATCCAGGCAGCGCTATTTTGTGGGGCAGGCGCGGATTTTGTGTGGTGATCGGCTTCGTGGTGCTGGTACCGACCTGGATGGCATTGGCGGCCCTGGTTCACGCTGAAAATGGGGCGTGGCTTATTTTGGGCGTTGTCCTGCTAGTGGCGCTTGCTGATATCGGTGCCTTTTTTACGGGAAGAGCTTTTGGGCGCCATAAACTGGCCACGAAAGTCAGTCCAGGTAAAACCTGGGAAGGGGTAGGTGGGGGATTACTCGCTGTTACCCTGGGGGTCACGCTGTTTAGTTTCTTGCGGGCAGAAGGAACGGGTCAATGGTGGGCTTGGCTATTATTGGCAGGTGTTACCGGGCTGGCATCTGTTGTTGGTGATTTATTTGAAAGTATGTTCAAACGCCATAGTGGTGTAAAGGACAGCGGTACTATTTTACCTGGTCATGGCGGAGTTCTTGATCGCATAGACGGGCTAACGGCGGCATTGCCGGTATTTGCATTGTTGTATGTTTTGCTACACACACGTCTGTGATGGTATGGACAGTGGCTGTTTACCGTAATCAGTGTAAGCGTGATATATGCAACAACTAACAATATTGGGTGCCACGGGTTCGATTGGTGTGAACACTCTGGACGTCGTGGCGCGTCATCCAGATCGTTTTAGTGTATTTGCACTCACCGCACATACTCGTTTAGAGCAGCTTGCCGCCCAGTGTCACCAATTTAGGCCTCGCTATGTTGTGGTGACAAGTGAAAAGACTGCGCAACTACTGACACAGCAGGTATCCTCAGAAACGGTGGTGCTGTGGGGAAGCGAGGGGCTGGCTATGGTGGCTAGTCACGACAAGGTTGATATGGTGATGGCGGCTATAGTTGGGGCTGCCGGCCTGATGCCTACGCTGGCGGCGGTGCATGCCGGGAAAAAAGTATTGCTGGCAAATAAAGAAGCACTGGTAATGGCCGGCGGCCTGTTTATGGAAGCTGTGCGCTGTAGTGGCGCGACTTTGCTACCTATAGATAGTGAGCACAATGCTATCTTCCAGTGTTTACCGCAAAGTTTTGCGTGTGTGGGTGCTGCAGAAAAGTTATCTGCTGGTGCTCCAGGCAATAGTGGCAGCGAAGCAAGCAACCAGGGTACATCTCTTCCCGGTGTGCGAAGGCTGCTACTGTCTGGATCTGGAGGGCCTTTTCGTATAATCCCTGTTGACGAATTGACCACTGTTACGCCTGATCAGGCCTGCGCTCATCCGAACTGGAAAATGGGCCGCAAAATTTCGGTAGACTCCGCCACTATGATGAATAAAGGTCTTGAGCTGATTGAGGCCTGCTGGCTATTCGATGTTGGCGAAGCACAGGTAGAGATTGTTATCCATCCGCAGAGCATCGTGCACTCTCTGGTAGAATATGTAGACGGCTCAATGCTCGCGCAGCTGGGTAATCCGGATATGCGTGTTCCTATTGCTCATGCTCTTGCCTGGCCAGAACGTATGGAGTCGGGAGCGGCAATGCTGGATCTGGTGGCGACAGGTGCTTTGAACTTTGAGCAACCGCACCTGCAGCGATTCCCCTGTTTAGGGCTTGCCAGGGAAGTAGCAAAGGTGATGGGTGACGCGCCCGCTGCGCTCAACGCGGCCAACGAGGTGGCTGTTGAAGCCTTCCTGGCCGGCAGGATTAATTTCACTGATATCATCCGGGTGGTGGACAGTGTAATGCAAAATTGGTCCATGACTGAACCTTCCCATTTGGTAATGGTCCAGGAAGCTGACACACGAGCGCGAAACCGGGCCGTTGAGTCATTGAACCGCCTGTGAATTACAATCTTATGCTCGTGAGCGTAAATGTTTTAGCTGCTGTGTTAAAGAACTCCCAGGCTGGCAGCCTTCCAGATAAGCAGTAGAGACAAATTCAGGATTATACATGGCGATAGTTGAGATGATTTTTTATACGCTGATAGTACTTGGTGTATTAGTCGCATTTCACGAATTTGGCCACTTTTGGGTGGCGCGGCGCTGCGGCGTAAAAGTAGTTCGGTTTTCGATTGGCTTTGGTCCCGCCCTGGTGCGCTGGCGAGATCGGCATGACACAGAATTTGTTATTGCTGCACTACCACTGGGTGGCTATGTAAAAATGGTCGATGAGCGTGAAGGGGAGGTTGCCCCTGAGGATATAGCCCACGCATTTAATCGCAAAACTGTTACTCAACGCATGGCCACGGTGGTTGCGGGTCCCTTGGCAAATTTCCTGCTAGCTATTTTGGCTTACTGGCTTATTTATGTACTGGGAGTACAGGGCGTTGCGCCCATCATTGGTGAAGTAAAGCCTGGGTCAATTGCTGCTGCCGCTGGACTCGAAAGTGGTCAGGAGATTGTTGCTGTAGATGGCAAGCCAACCCCTACCTGGCAAGCCCTCGGCGAACAATTGGTACACAGGATTGGTGAACACGGCACTATTCGCTTTAGCGCTCGCTATGCAGATTCTGATCTGCAGTATGACAGTGAAGCGGCGTTGTTGGGGTGGGATATCGATGCTCGTGATCCCGATCCGATTGGCAGTATTGGTATCTCTTTATATCGGCCGCAGGTTCTGCCCATTGCTGACACCCTCACGCCGGGTGATCCTGCCGCAACCGCCGGTATGTTGCCACATGATCTAGTGGTATCGGTCGATGGCCATGAAGTACCGGACTGGACTACCTGGGTTGAGTATGTGCGAGCCCGTCCCGGGCAGGCGCTGCTGGTATTGATCGAGCGCGACGGAGCTGCAATTCCACTGAGCATCACCCCGAAGTCGGTAACAACAGCCGATGAGCAGATTATTGGTCAGGTTGGTATGTCTGTGCTTATGCCCGAATGGCCCGAAAATCTGTTTCGGGAAAGTAAATATGGTGTAGTGGGCGCACTGGGTAAGGCTTTGTCGCAAACCGGTAAAACAACCTTACTCATACTGGGCTCCATAAAGAAAATGATAGTTGGCGATATTTCGCTAGAACACTTGAGTGGGCCCATAACCATTGCTAAAGTGGCGGGCGCCTCTGCTAGCTATGGACTGGTGCCATTTTTGCAGTTCATGGCCTTGCTCAGTATTAGTCTGGGGGTGTTGAACCTGTTACCCGTCCCTGTGCTAGATGGTGGTCACCTTGCCTATTACATGGTGGAACTGGTGAAAGGAAGTCCTGTGTCTGACAAGGTCCAGGAACTGGGTTATCGAGTGGGCTTGTTTATGGTCGTTGGTTTGATGGTGTTGGCGCTATACAATGATTTTGCCCGGCTGTAAGTGATCGTTCAGATATTAACAACAATAGAGTAGCCCTGGCTTACATGAAACGACTTTTATTGCCGTTGCTGTTGTGCTTTTGTCCGCTGTTGGCTGTTGCCGAAGTTTTCCAGATTGAGGATATTCGGGTTGACGGTTTACAGCGAGTATCTGCCGGGACGATATTTGCAGCGTTGCCGACGAGCGCCGGTGAATTAATTGATGATGAAGGCATTCGCGAAGTAGTCCGCGCACTGTTTCAAACCGGCTATTTCGATGATATTCGTGTCGCGCGTGATAATAATGTGCTAGTGATAATAGTCACTGAGCGGCCTGCGGTTGCGGAAATCAATATCACCGGCAACAAAGCGATCGAGACAGACCAATTACTTGATGCTCTGCGAGAGGCAGGCCTGGCGGAAGGGCAGATTTTTCGTGAAGCCGTATTGCAGGGCATGAGTCAGGAATTGCGCCGTCAATATGTCTCCCAGGGCCGCTACGGGGCGGACGTTGTCGCGGAAGTCACCGAATTGCCTCGCAACAGAGTTGCGATAACCCTCACTCTTGATGAAGGGAGTGTAGCGGCCATTAAGCATATTAATGTTGTTGGCAATCACGCCTTTGATGACGATGTGCTGGTTGATTTGTTTGAGCTGAAAAAAACGGGGCTGCTGTCATTTTTTCGCAATGATGATAAATATGCTCGTGAAAAACTTTCCGGGGATTTGGAACGGCTTGAATCCTGGTACCTCGATCGTGGCTACCTGAAGTTTACTATCGACTCTACACAGGTATCTATAAACCCGGATCGCGACATGGTGTTTATCACCGTTAACATTACCGAGGGCGATGTCTATACGGTAACCAAAGTGGAACTGGCCGGCGAGTTGATTCTTCCCGAAAAGCAATTGCTGGCACTGGTGCTTATGCGCGAAGGCCTGACTTTTTCGCAGCTGCTGGTGACCTCGACTAAAGAGCTGTTTACCAAGCGGCTTGGTGCTGAGGGCTATACTTTTGCTGAAGTGGAGGGCTACCCGGAAATCAATGACGAAGACAAAACAGCAAAAGTAACTTTCTTTATTAATCCAGGCAAACGCGCTTATGTGCGCCGCATCGAGTTTCGTGGCAACACCAAAACTGACGATGAAGTACTGCGTCGTGAAATGCGGCAAATGGAAGCGGCGTCGGCATCGACAGATATGATTGAACATTCCAAAGTACGGCTTGAACGGCTGGGTTTCTTCAAGGAGGTAGCGGTTGAAACCCAGGAAGTGCCCGGTACTGATGACCAGCTGGATGTATTTTATACGGTAGAAGAACAGCCATCGGGTAGTATCGGGGCGAGCCTTGGGGTAGCGCAGGGTTCAGGTATTATTCTTGGTGCTAATGTGAAGGAAAATAATTTTTTGGGTACCGGCAATGCAGTTGGTTTCGGAGTGAGCAAGTCCCAGTATCGGGAGAGTGCTACGCTTTCCTATACCAACCCCTATTTTACCGAGGACGGCGTCAGCGCTGGTTATAGACTCTCTTATGTCTCCACGGATTACGGCGATTATGATGTGGCTGATTATACTACCGATAGTTTTTCTACCGGTGTCACGTTTGGCTATCCACTCTCCGAGATATCCCGAATCAGCTATGGTGTGAGTTTTGAACGCCTGTCTATTGAGGTAGGTGTAATTCCTGCTGCAGAAATACGCGAGTTTCTGAAAGACAATGGGGACAGTTACGATACGGTGTCAGGTAACCTGAACTGGAGTCAATCGACGTTGAATCGCGGCATACTTCCGACCAGAGGTGCCCAGCAACGCGCTGGTATGGAATTTACCATCCCGGGCATGGATCTCTCATATTATAAATTGAGTTATAACGGCCAGTATTTTACACCCATTACCAGAAGCCTGACATTACACTTGCGCACCGATCTGGGTTATGGCAGTGGCTTTGGCGATACGGATCGACTGCCATTTTTCAAGAACTATTTTGGCGGCGGATTTGGCTCGGTACGTGGATACAAGCGCAATACACTGGGACCCCATGACACCCCTTTTGGCGGGTTTGAAGACTCTGACCCAATTGGTGGTAATGTCAAGGTTGTGGGTAGCGCAGAAGTACTATTTCCAATGCCGTTTATAAAAGATAACCGCAGTGTTCAGACGGCAGTATTTTTTGATGCAGGTAATGTCTTTGACACAAAGTGCAGTAACAGTCAGGTGAATTGCTATAGCCCGGAGTTTGGAGAGCTGCGTTATTCAGTTGGCATCGGCGGCACCTGGGTCAGTGGATTTGGACCAATAACAATAGCGTTTGCGAAAGCGCTTAACGACGATGAGCTTGATGAGACAGAAGTCTTCCAGTTTTCCATGGGTCAGGGTTTCTAGTAGAAGATGTTGAGAGCCTGATTTTCAGGAGGGAGTTTTAGTGGTGAATTACCAAAATCGAGGAAATATTGTGAAAAGATTGTTAGTGCTACAGATTTGTCTGTTTTTGTTTAGTGCCGGGGCTCTGGCGGAAACCCGGATAGCAGTGGTTGATGTGGCGCGGGCAATATTCAGTACCGACGTGGCCAAAAAACGCCAGGAAGAAATGCAGCGTGCCTCTGAATTTTCTGCGCAACAGGCCCAGTACGATAGTCTTACGGCAGATGTGAAAGCCCTGCAAAAGGAAGTGGAAGGTAAAGCCCTGACCCTGTCTCAGGAGCAGGCTGCGGAGTACAAAAAGAAGATGGAATACTTGCGTGCTGATCTGGAATTGGTGTCACGAAAAATACAGACAGAAATCAAGGGCCTGCAAAATCGCGTTATGCAGGAGTTGCAGCCAAAAGCGCTAGAGGCAGTTAAAGAACTGGTGGCGGAAGAAAAAATCACTCTGTTGCTACAGCGCGAAGCGGTGATATCGGCAACTCCTGAAATGGATCTTACCTCCAAGCTGATTGATCGTTTGAACAAGAAAACTCAGTAGCCGGTGGCAACTGACTGATGGGCCTTACTTACACATTGCGTGAGTGTGCCGATTTTCTTGGTGCGAGGTTAAAGGGCGATCCGAAATGTGTAATTGTTGGCTTAAATACCCTGCAGGATGCCAGTACGGGTGATCTGGCATTTTTAGCGAATAAGGTCTATCGGAAGCTGCTGCAATCAACTGCTGCATCGGCAGTTATCATGGAGCCTCATTTCGCCGAAGAATATACAGGCAATGCGTTACTTCTTGATAACCCCTATGTTGGTTATGCCCGCATCACATCATGGTTTAACAAGGCGCCGCAATCGCCGCAGGGGGTTCATCCCACGGCGCTTATAGCCGAATCAGCGTCTATTTCACCGCAGGTGTCGATTGGTCCATATGTGGTTGTTGGTGAAAGTGTCACTATTGAAGCTGGTGTCACCATTGGCGCAGGCACTTACATTGGTGACCATAGCTCAATAGGTAAAGATACGTGGATATCGACAAATGTCAGTATTTATCATGGTGTTTGCATTGGCAGTAATGTCATCATTCACAGCAGTGCCGTCATAGGTGCCGATGGTTTTGGTTTTGCCAACGAGCAAGGACGCTGGATAAAGATCCATCAGCTTGGTGGAGTCGAGATTGGAGATCGAGTAGAGATAGGTGCCTGTACCACGGTTGATCGCGGCGCGTTGAATAATACCATCATCGAAGATGGTGTAATTCTCGACAACCATGTGCAAGTCGCTCACAACGTGCGGATTGGTAAAAATAGTGCTCTGGCAGCTTATGCAGGTATTTCTGGCAGTACGAGTATCGGGGAAAACTGCGTTTTTGCTGCTAAATCAGGAACCGTGGGCCACATTACGATATGTGACCAGGTAGTGGCTACGGCTCAGTGTGGAATTACCCGGTCCATCGATAAACCAGGGTTATACTCGTCTAACCTGATGGCCAGCGAAGCATCGAAGTGGCGTAAAAATGCGGTACGCTTTGGGCAACTGGATGACATAGCCAGGCGCTTGAATAAACTCGAAAAAAATCAAAAGTGACAGGTGTCTTTGTGCACAGTGTCGTTATGTGGAAGCTCTATGCAAATTGAAGGTATAAAAAAATTATTACCCCACCGGTATCCGTTTTTACTGGTTGATCGTGTGCTCGAACTGGAGTTGGGAAAGCGCATTCTCGCCTATAAAAATATTACGGCGAACGAAGAGGTCTTCAATGGACACTTTCCCAATGAGTCCGTATTCCCAGGGGTAATGATTATTGAAGCCATGGCTCAGGCTGCAGGTGTGCTGGGCCTGGCGACGGTTGATAAGCAACCGGATGACGACGTCCTTTACCTTTTTGCTGGTGTTGACGGTGTGCGTTTCAGACGCCGAGTGGTGCCGGGTGACCAACTTATGCTTGAGGCTGAAATAGATTCGGCCAAGCGTAATATCTGGCGTTTCAAGTGTCGCGCTAGCGTCGATGGAGAGCGCGCCTGCGAAGCCACTATACTTTGTGCGCTGCAAGGTCTAGATCGGTAATGCCAGACGTCCATCCCACCGCCATTATTGATCCTGGTGCCGAGCTAGGCAATGGTGTCCAGGTTGGCCCTCTATCGGTTATTGGTGCCGATGTGACAATTGGTGACGACACGGTGATTGAGTCACATGTTGTTATTAAGGGGGTGACGGAAATTGGCGCCGATAACCGTATTTTCCAGTTCTCTTCCATTGGCGAAGAAACTTCTGATCAAAAATACAATGGTGAATCGACAAAGCTTGTTGTTGGTGATCGCAATATTTTTCGGGAAGGGGTAACGGTGCACCGCGGCACGGTACAGGATAACGGTGAAACCAGAATTGGCGATGATAATTTGTTTATGGCTTATGTCCATATTGGTCACGACTGTGTGGTGGGTAATCACACGATCCTGGTAAATAACGCATCTATATCAGGTCATATCCACGTCGGTGACTGGGTTTTTTTATCTGGTTATACTCTGATTCATCAGTTTGTTCGAATCGGTTCGTACGCGTTTCTGGGTGCGGGTGCTTATCTAAATCAGGATTTGCCCGCCTATGTAATGGCCGCTGGGCATCCGGCAGTACCGCGGACCATTAACAAGGTTGGCCTTGAGCGTCGCGGTTTTTCCAAAGAGCAGATTGGCGCAATCAATCGGGCTTATAAAACAGTGTATCGACAGGGACTAAAGCTTGATGACGCACTGGCAACGCTTGAGGCGGACGCTCAGCACTGGGATGTGGTCCAGCCTTTTGTTAATTCCATCCGCGGTTCTCAACGCGGCATAATTCGTTAGCACTGATGACCCGAGCGCTCCGCATCGGCCTGGTGGCGGGGGAAGCATCTGGCGATCGCCTCGGTGCAGCGCTCATAATAGCTATACAGACACGATTTCCCGACGCCTGTTTTGAAGGGGTAGGCGGCCCGCTTATGGTTGAGGCTGGGATGTTATCCCTGTTTCCGATGGAGCCGTTGTCAGTCATGGGCCTGGTAGACCCTTTGAAAAAGCTGCCCACGCTATTGCGAATTCGTCGTGGTTTACGAATGCACTTTTTTGCCCAGCCCCCGGATATTTTTATCGGCATTGATGCGCCAGATTTTAATTTGGGTCTGGAATTAAAGCTGCGCCGTAAAGGCATCACCACCGTCCATTATGTCAGTCCATCGGTTTGGGCCTGGCGGCAGAAGCGCATCGTTAAAATTGCTCGCGCAGTTGACCATATGTTGACTTTACTGCCTTTTGAAGCAGACTTTTATAGACAGCATCGGGTACCGGTTACTTTTGTTGGTCACCCTCTGGCCGATGAATTACCATTGTTGCCAGATCAGCAAAAGGCACGGGCAGATTTGGGCTTATGCAACACGGATGCCACTATCGTTGCCTTATTGCCTGGCAGCAGGAAGGGAGAGATTGCCCATATGGGCAAATTGTTTCTGGAGGTTGCCCGGCGTTGCCGGGAAACTATACCCGACCTGATTTTTGTATTGCCGACACTCAACGCTGCCCGCCGCCGCCAGATAAATGAGCTTATGCCAGAATTCGCCGATGTACCGGTGCAGGTAATTGATGGCCAGTCGCATACTGCCATGGCTGCGGCGGATGTAGTGCTCCTCGCATCCGGAACCACGGCACTGGAAGCCATGCTGTTGAAAAAACCTATGGTGGTGAGTTACAAAGCGGGGTGGTTGACCAACGCAATTGTTGCACGAATGTTGAAGGTGCCCTATGTATCATTACCCAACTTACTGGCTGGAGAGCAGCTGGTACCGGAGTTAATTCAGGAGCAGGCCACAGTTGAAAATTTGGCCATGGAATTGTTACAGGTTTTACTGGCGCCACACCATAACAAAAACCTGATAGCAAGGTTTGATCAGCTCCATCGACAACTGCGCTGTGATGCGAGCCGCCATGCTGCAGATACCGTACTTGATTTAATTGACTTAAATGACGTTGATGGTGCGGGGCAGAAGGGGATGGTTGGTGAATGACGCTGTGGCCTACAGGGGTCGGCTATTGGCAGGTGTTGATGAGGTGGGTCGGGGGCCACTGGCCGGTGATGTGGTAGCTGCTGCGGTAATTCTTGATGTTTGTCAGCCAATCGATGGTCTGACAGATTCCAAAAAACTATCGGCGCTAAAGCGACAGAAGCTTTTTCCGGAGATAATTTCCCACGCCCGTTGCTACAGCATAGGCCGTGCCACCGTTGGGGAGATTGATGACCACAATATTTTGCAAGCCACTATGCTGGCCATGTCCAGGGCGGTTGATGGCCTGTCGATAAGGCCTGAATTTGTCGTCGTCGATGGCAACCGTTTGCCAGACTGGACTCTGCCGTCACAGGCAGTGGTCAAAGGAGATATGAAAATACCTGCGATTAGCGCTGCCTCCATCCTGGCTAAGGTGACCCGCGATAGAGAGATGGAGGCGCTCGATAAAGTATATCCCGGTTATGGTTTTGCAGCACACAAGGGGTATGGTACCCGACAGCATCTGTCAGCGCTGGCGCTTCTGGGCCCGTGTGCTGTCCATCGCCGCTCGTTCAGGCCGGTTGCAGAGTCACTGGTGCAGTGGAGCATGACATAAATGCAAATGTCTGGATTGCAACTAAAGCTCAAGTGCCGGAAAATCGCTGGGGCAGTGGTGGCGGAAGTGGAACAGGTGGCGGCACGCACAGGTATCATGGCTGGTGAATTAGTAGCCAATGGTGCATCTATTTTGCAACTCTATGCCAGGTTTACTGGTGTCGCTGGTGGTGGTCCAGGCGCCATTAACGCGGTCAGATCTGAGTTGGTCAAAGCGATATTCATTGGTCGAGTGGGTTAATAATCAAGTGCAATCACCAGCAAATATTGAAACTACTTTGACGCCGAACTTTGTTCATCTTCATTTGCACAGTGAATACTCGCTGGTAGACAGTACTATTGGTGTGCGCGCGTTGGTTGATCAAGTACGCGCTGCGGCCATGCCCGCCGTGGCTATCACCGATGTGAGCAACCTTTTTGCGCTAATAAAATTCTACAAAGCAGCGCAGGCTGCTGGTATCAAGCCGATCTGCGGATGTGATTTTCAGGTGCTCAGTAATTTGCCAGACAGACCACCTGCTCTGTTGACCCTACTGGTGCAAAACCAGACTGGTTATCGCCACCTGACCGAACTGATATCCAGAAGTTATCTGGAGGGACAGAAACAGGGCAAGCCTACGGTACGGCGCGAATGGGTGACAGAATTATCGCAGGGGCTTATTGCTCTTAGCGGGTTCCGCGGGGAAATTGGCCAGGCGCTGTTGTCCGGCAGAGCCGGTCAGGCAGTTGAGTTACTAGAAGAGTGGCAAGCGGTTTTCCCGAACCGTTTATATCTTGAATTGTCGCGCACCGGCCGCAGCGGAGAAGAAGAATATCTTCATGCAGCGGTTGATCTGGCAGGGGTTCATGATTGCCTGGTGGTAGCGACCAACGATGTGCGTTTTTTGTCTACGGAGCAATACGAGGCCCATGAGGCTCGCGTGTGCATTAATGAAGGTCGAACACTTGACGACCCACGGCGTGAACGTCGTTACAGCGAGCAACAATACCTGCGTTCGCCTGAGGAAATGGGCGCGTTATTTGAAGATATCCCCGAGGCTCTGGTAAATAGTGTTGAAATTGCCAGACGCTGCACGCTGGAACTGGAGCTCGATTCACCCAAGTTACCAGAGTATCCGGTGCCTGATGGTTTGAGTACTGAGGAATATTTTCGTCAGCTGGCGTATCAGGGGCTTGAAAAACGCTTTCAATCCCTGGTCGTCGATTCGCTTGTAAACAGTCCCGATGTATATAAGCAGCGCCTTGATCGGGAACTTGGCATTATTAATCAAATGGGGTTTGCCGGCTACTTCCTGATTGTGATGGATTTTATCCACTGGGCTAAGGTGAACGATATTCCGGTAGGACCCGGTCGCGGTTCGGGGGCCGGCTCCCTGGTGGCCTATGTGCTGGAGATTACCGATGTCGATCCGCTCGAATATGATTTGTTGTTTGAGCGTTTTTTAAACCCAGAGCGGGTGTCCATGCCGGATTTTGATATTGATTTTTGCATGGAAAACCGTGACCGCGTAATTGCTTATGTGGCTGAGCGCTACGGTCGTGACTCGGTTTCACAAATTATTACTTTCGGCACCATGGCGGCTAAAGCAGTGGTTCGTGATGTTGCACGTGTGCAGGGTAAGCCCTATGGTCTGGCCGATAGACTGTCAAAAATGATCCCCCTTGATATTGGCATGACGCTCGAAAAGGCGCGGGAACAGGAAGAAGCGCTGGGAGAATTTCTTGACGAGGATGAAGAGGCTCAGGAAATCTGGGCTATGGCACTGCAGTTAGAGGGGATAATTCGCAATGCCGGCAAGCACGCTGGTGGCGTAGTTATTGCGCCCACAAAGCTGACAGATTTTTCACCCCTGTATTGTGACGAAACCGGCGAGGGTGTGGTCACACAGTTTGACAAAGATGATGTCGAGTCTGTTGGGCTGGTTAAGTTTGATTTCCTTGGCCTGCGCACCTTGACCATCATTGACTGGACGCTTGCCAGAGCCAATGCTCAGCGTGCGAAAGACGGGCTTGAGCCCATCGATATAGCGACTATTCCACTCGATGATACTGCCACTTACGAACTTATGCAGCGGGCAGAAACCACGGCAGTTTTTCAGCTCGAATCGAGAGGCATCAAAGATCTTATCAAGCGGCAGTTACCAGGCCGTTTTGAGGATGTTGTTGCATTAGTCGCGCTATTTCGTCCCGGCCCTTTGCAGTCTGGTATGGTTGACGATTTTATTAATCGCAAACACGGCCGCGAGGAAGTTGCCTACCCCCACCATAAATATCAGCATCAGGCCCTTAAGCCAGTTCTTGAATCCACCTACGGCATCATCCTGTATCAGGAACAGGTGATGCAAATTGCTCAGGTGTTGGGAGGTTATACCCTGGGTGGCGCCGATGTATTGCGCCGTGCCATGGGTAAGAAAAAGCCCGAGGAAATGGCCAAGCAACGAGAAATATTTCTCGCTGGTGCGGCCAAAAATGATATCAGTCAGCATTTGGCAGAAAATATTTTTGACCTGATGGAAAAGTTTGCCGGTTATGGTTTCAATAAATCTCACTCTGTTGCTTATGCCCTGTTGGCTTATCAGACCGCCTGGCTAAAGGCGCACTATCCAGCGGCATTTATGGCGGCGGTGTTGTCAGCGGACATGCAAAATACAGACAAGATTGTCACCCTGAAAGATGAATGTGACGCCATGGGGCTGATCCTTACTCCACCCAACGTCAATACGGGCGAATTCCAGTTTGCCGTGTCAGAAGACCTTGAGGTTATCTACGGTCTCGGCGCTATTAAGGGCCTGGGAGCAGGTCCGATTGAAAGCATCATTGCGGCTCGTCAGCAAGGCGGGGAATTCACGGATCTGTTCGACTTCTGTGCTCGGATTGACGGGCGCAAGTTAAACAAAAGAGCGCTCGACGCACTGATACGGGCCGGCGCTCTCGACACTATCGGACCCAATGATGATCTCGACTATGGTCGGGCAGTGATGCTGGCCGCCATGGAAGAGGCCATGAAACTGGCTGATCAGCAGAGCAGAAACATGGATAGTGGCATGACCGACCTGTTCGGAGAAACCGTAGCCGAGAGTGCTCCGGAAATAGGCTACGCAGGTTTTTCGAGCGTGCGGCGGTTTAACTTGAGTGAGCGACTACAGGGTGAACAGGACACATTAGGGCTCTATTTTAGCGCCCATCCAGTCGAGCAATATCAACACGAGCTTGACAAGCTGGTAAATGGGCGCATCAATGAGCTGAAACCGTCTGACAAAAAGCAGGTTGTTGCCGGTCTGGTGGTTGGTGTGCGTTCGATAAAGACCCGACGTGGAGATGTGATGGGGGTGATTACCCTGGATGATCGTAGTGCGCGGATGGATGCTACAGTATATGCCGAGCAATTTCGTGAAAGTCGGGATAAAATTGGCAAGGGTACTGTGCTAGTGATCGAGGGATTGGTCAGCGAGGATGATTATACCGGCGGATTAAAAATGCGTGCTGAGCGGGTACGCACCTTGCTGGAAGTGCGACAGGAGTCCCTCAAAGGACTATTTATTGACTGGCGGGCCCACGAGACACCTGAGCGCGGTCTGGATTCGCTAGGCAAAATACTGAAATCATATAATAGTGGTCAATGTCCGATGAAAATAAGATGTAGCTGTGATGGCGCTGAAGGAGACATAGTATTGTCAGACGAGTGGTCGGTTAACCCGGAAGATGATTTGCTCCATCGTTTACGTGATGTTTTTGGTGAAGAGTCCCTGCGTCTTGAATATTGACTATTATATATTTTGGCTCTTGCGGGTCTGTATTGTGAATTGTACATATCATTACAGCAATACTGGGAACGATAAATATGAATCTTGATTATCTGGATTTTGAACAACCTATTGCAGAGCTGGAAGCCAAGATCGAAGAGCTTCAGTTGGTCGGTAATGATAACGAGCTTAATATTGCTGAGGAGGTTCTCAAGCTTCGGGAGAAATCCCGCAAGCTGACACAAAGTATTTATTCAAACCTGTCATCCTGGCAGGTAGTGCAAGTGGCTCGTCATCCTTTGCGGCCCCACGCCAGGGACTATATTAGTCGTGTGTTTACTGACTTTGATGAGTTGCACGGTGATCGGTATTTTGGCGATGATAAAGCGATTATCGGTGGTGTGGCGCGACTAGATGGCAAAGCAGTAGTGGTTATTGGGGAAGAAAAAGGGCGCGGCGTAAACGAGAAGGTTGAACGCAATTTCGGTATGCCCAAACCAGAGGGGTATCGCAAGGCCTTGCGGCTTATGGAATTGGCTGAGCGTTTTAAAATACCGATAATGACGCTGATTGATACTCCCGGGGCGTATCCTGGCATAGACTCTGAGGAACGAGGGATTAGCGAGTCGATAGCGCGTAATCTCGCGGTGATGTCGCGTCTTAAAACACCGATCATCGCTACCGTAATCGGTGAGGGCAGCTCCGGCGGGGCCATTGCCATTGGCGTTGGTGATTGGCTCAATATGCTTGAGTACGCTACGTACTTTGTTATCTCCCCAGAAGGCTGTGCCAATATCATCTGGAAAACTGCTGAAAAAGCGCCTTTGGCAGCAGAGGCCATGGGCGTAACCTCAACAGTACTTCAGGATCTGGGTATAGCCGACGAAACTATTCCTGAACCACTTGGCGGTGCGCACCGAGATATCGACGCTATGGTTTCCACACTGCGCGAACGTCTTATCAGTCAGCTTGATCGACTGCAACGTGAACCTGTTGATTTATTACTGGAAAAGCGCTTCGCACGGTTGATGTCCTACGGAAATGATTGACTGTATGGCTGGTCGGTGTGTGTATGTATGACGCCGTTAGCTAAAGTTCACCATTGCCTGTCTAACTTCCTGCCACAATTTGAACACGCGGCCCATATTTATGTGGGTTACAGCGGTGGCCTTGATTCCCACGTGTTGCTGCATAGCCTGGCCGATTTTTTTGGTGAGTCGCGAGTGACCGCGATTCATGTCAATCATCAAATGTCACCAAATGCCAGTCAATGGATGGATCACTGTCGCAATATTTGTCGCGATCTAGGTGTCGGTTGTGTGTGCGAAGATGTGGTGGTGCCAATGGTGGCGAGCCGGGAAAATGCTGCCCGCGAAGCGCGTTACCAGGTGTTCGAACAGTGCCTGGAAGGAGGGGATATATTAACACTGGCCCACCACGCCGATGATCAGGCTGAGACCGTTCTCTACCGTTTGTTGCGACGATCAGGCCCCCGGGGACTGGCCGGCATGCCTGTTTCCAGAAAGTTGGGCGCGGGCACATTGTTGCGCCCCCTGTTGAATCTCAATCGCGAAACGCTACTCCAGTATGCGCAGGCTAAAGGCCTGCAATGGGTAGAGGATGGGTCTAATCTATCCTGTCAGTTCGATCGTAACTTCCTGCGCCATGAAGTCGTCCCCCAGTTAAAATTTCGTTGGCCCGATTATGCAAAGAGAATAGCTGCTGCCGCTACCTTGTGTGAACAGGCTGAGGAATTGAATGAAGATCTGGCACGAATCGATCTGGAGCATATGGCTTTGCGGGATGAGCGGCGCGGGTGCAGCGTCGAAATCCAGCCACTAGCTGCTCTCAGTTATGGACGCAAGACCAACGTCCTACGTTATCTGGCTCGGCTGAAAGGATTTATGCCGCCTGGACACCGTACCCTTGACGAGGTGATTAACAGCCTGTTGTTGGCGCAACAGGATCGTAATCCGCTAGTGGTCTGGCCAGACGGGGAGTGGCGTCGCTTTCGTCAACGTTTGTTTCTTATGAGCGCGAATACAACGGAAGCCAACATTGATGATGCAGCGCCTGACTACGGGCAAAGCTGGTCTGTTACAAAAAGTCTGTCTCTCGCCGATGGCGCTACCTTGACTGCTATACCCGTAGTCGGTGGCGGTTTGGGAATAAAAGCCAGTAACAGGCTCACAGTTTCTTTTCGTCACGGTGGAGAGCGTTGCCGGCCCGCTGACCGAGCCGGTAGCACCAGTCTAAAAAAGTTGTTTCAGGAATATGGGCTGGAGCCCTGGCTGCGTTCTCGGGTGCCACTGCTTTATTGTGATGGCGAGCTCGCGGCTATCGGAGATTTGTGTGTCTGTGAAGGTTTTCAGGCAAGCGAAGGTGAGCAGGGCTACCGACTGCTTTGGCGATACTGATTGCCTGGTGGTCCTATATCCCTGGGGCTTTTCGGGTTTTATTTCCTGTGATTTGTCTAAAAGCGCCGTCTGTCGGTGTTGTGGAAAAAGTTGTGTGCAGGAAGTAGGGCGAGCAGGTATTAACCTCCGTTTTACGAGCGGTGGGGATTGCTAACGTGTGCCGGGATGAGGTTTAGATTGGCCAGAGGCACTACATTCGTTGAGAGAGATTCCGCTTTCTGGTAGTCTGGATACCCATCTTTAGATGGATGCTCAGGGGCCTGTTAAGTGCTGAAAGACAACTTATTTAAGCCTCTCGACTGTACCTGTCGACATTGTACCTTTCGACACTGTACCTTTCGACACCGCACCTATCGACAAAGAAAATTTCCGTGGCGACGCCTGGCAGGACTTATATGACGCGATTTATTTTTGTAACCGGTGGCGTTGTATCCTCTCTTGGCAAGGGCATTGCCGCAGCATCTCTCGGGGCATTACTGGAAGCCCGGGGCCTGAGTGTAACGGTGCTTAAACTTGATCCTTACCTGAATGTCGACCCTGGCACCATGAGCCCCTTTCAGCATGGCGAGGTTTTTGTCACCGAAGATGGTGCCGAGACAGACCTCGACCTCGGGCATTACGAACGTTTTCTCAATTCCCGCATGACCAGGGATAACAATTTCACCACCGGCCAGGTTTACGAAACTATATTGCGGCGTGAACGTCGTGGTGATTTCCTCGGCGGAACGGTTCAGGTCATCCCTCATGTCACTGACGAAATAAAACGCCGCATACTCAAGGGTGGAGGGAATGCGGACATTGCGCTAGTCGAAATTGGCGGCACGGTAGGTGATATTGAATCACAACCATTTCTGGAAGCTATTCGTCAGTTGAAGGTGGAGCTAGGCAGTAAGCGGGCGCTGTTGATACATCTTACCCTGGTGCCTTATATAGCCACTGCCGGTGAAACGAAAACCAAACCGACTCAGCATTCAGTGAAAGAGTTGCGTTCCATCGGTTTGCAGCCCGATGTGCTGGTGTGTCGGTCTGAAGTCGAAGTTGATGCAGGTTCGCGGAAGAAAATTGCCCTGTTTACCAGCGTTGAAGAGCGAGCCGTGGTGCCGCTGATGGACGCTGATAGTATTTATAAAATCCCCCGTCATTTGCAT
This sequence comes from Gammaproteobacteria bacterium, assembly GCA_003645535.1. Taxonomy (GTDB): domain Bacteria; phylum Pseudomonadota; class Gammaproteobacteria; order Pseudomonadales; family Porticoccaceae; genus HB2-32-21. The sequence goes on from QNFP01000002.1 coordinate 44,616, forward strand.
CAATGGCAACTGGACGAGCTTGTCATTGAAAAATTCCAGCTCGACTGCCCACCAGCGGATCTCAGCCAATGGGATCTGGTCGTAGAAAAACAGAATATGCCAGGTGCTGACGTGACCATTGCTATGGTCGGCAAATATACTGAGTTACTCGATGCCTATAAATCGATTAACGAAGCGCTGGAGCATGCCGGAATTCACAATCTGGCTAACGTCAATATCCGCTACATTGACTCCGAACAACTGGATAATGATCTGTCCCTGCTCGATGGATGTCACGGCATCCTGGTTCCCGGTGGTTTTGGCGAAAGGGGCGTAGAAGGCAAGATACAGGCGGTACGCCATGCCAGGGAAAAGTTAATCCCCTATCTGGGTATTTGCCTCGGTATGCAGGTAGCTGTTATAGAATACGCTCGTGACGTTGTCGGTCTGGATAATGCCAACAGCACAGAGTTTGATCGCGAAACAGCCTATCCGGTAATTGGTTTGATCACCGAGTGGCGGGATTGTGAAGGCAAGCTGGAAACCCGGTCCGAGGACTCCGATCTGGGCGGGAGCATGCGTTTGGGGGCTCAGGAAAGTTTGCTCGAGCCGGACTCAATGACGCGGGCAATCTATGGCGAAGACACGATTATGGAACGCCACCGCCATCGCTATGAGGTTAACAATCACTATGTCGAGCAGTTGCAGGCGGCGGGGCTTAAAGTGGGTGGCTGGTCAGCAAATAGTAACCTGGTTGAGACCATAGAGATTCCTGACCACCCGTGGTTTTTCGGTTGTCAATTTCACCCTGAATTTACCTCTACTCCACGTAACGGTCACCCGTTATTTTCTGGCTTTGTGCAGGCGGCGATGAAGTATGCCAGGGGAGGCTAATGCTTTAACGATTGACCTGGCCAATGGCGGTATTCAAATTGCCAATGACCGACCTTTCGTGCTTTTTGGGGGCGTGAATGTACTGGAGTCCCGCGACCTTGCCTTGCGGGTCGCCGAACACTTTGTTGAAGTTTGCGACCGACTCGGAATTCCCTACATATTTAAAGCGTCTTTTGATAAGGCTAACCGTTCGTCCATTCACTCTTTCCGAGGGCCAGGTCTGGAGGAGGGCCTGCGAATTTTCGAAGCGGTTAAACAATCTTTTCAAATACCCTTATTGACTGACATACATGAGGCCGATCAGGCTCAGCCAGTAGCTGAAGTGTGCGATATTATTCAGTTGCCTGCATTTTTGGCGCGTCAAACCGACCTGGTGGTAGCAATGGCAGCCACACAGGCAGTGATCAACGTTAAGAAACCACAGTTTATGAGCCCATCACAGGTAGGTAATCTTGTTGAAAAATTTCGTGAGTGTGGCAAGGAAGAAGTGATTCTGTGTGAACGCGGCAGCAATTTTGGCTATGACAATCTGGTGGTAGACATGCTCGGTTTTGACATCATGAAGCAGGTAAGCCGTGGTTTGCCAGTTATTTTTGATGTAACCCACGCCCTGCAGTGCCGGGATTCTACCGGTGCTGCGTCAGGGGGGCGACGGGGGCAGATCACCGAGCTGGCCAGAGCGGGCATGGCGACTGGGCTGGCGGGCCTGTTCCTGGAAGCTTACCCCGACCCTGACCTGGCTAAATGTGATGGTCCCAGTGCCTTGCGGTTATCTTTACTAGAGCCTTTTTTGCAGCAGGTCAAAGCTATCGATGAGGTGGTCAAAGCATTGCCAAACCTCGATACTCGCTGACCGCCTGCCTTTGTATTTATAGTGGTAATCTCTGTTGTTGTCAGCCGTAACAGCGGGCTCGGGGAGTCGGGAAGTTGAAAAGCAGTGAAGATAAATCAGACCAGAGGATGAAATGACAAGAATTGTAGATATCAAAGCTTATGAAATACTCGATTCCCGGGGCAACCCCACGGTTAATGCCGAAGTAATACTCGAAGACGATTCTGTCGGTAGTGCCTGCGTGCCCTCTGGGGCATCGACGGGAACGCGTGAGGCGCTGGAGTTACGTGATGGTGATAATAGCCGTTATCTGGGTAAAGGTGTGCTGACGGCGGTCGGTAATATAAATACCACCATACGCGACCTGTTGCTTGGCAAGGATGTCACTGAGCAGGGTGAACTTGATAACACGATGATCGAAGCCGATGGCACTGAACACAAAGCAAATTTGGGCGCCAACTCTATACTGGCCGTTTCACTGGCAGCAGCGAAGGCTGCGGCTGCGACTAAAAGTATTCCTCTTTATCAGCATATAGCTGAGCTAAATGGCACGCCTTTGCAGTACACCATGCCGGTACCAATGATGAATATTATAAATGGCGGTGAGCATGCAGATAATAATGTTGATATTCAGGAGTTTATGATCCAGCCGGTCAAAGCGAAGGACTTCGCCGACGCTTTGCGCCAGGGAGCGGAAATATTTCATTCTTTAAAGCAAGTGCTATCCAGTCGTGGGCTGAGTACGTCCGTGGGTGACGAAGGTGGTTTTGCACCCGACTTACCGTCTAACGAGGCCGCGCTGGAGATCATTGCTGAGGCCGTCAGTAAAGCAGGTTATAGTTTAGGAGACGAGATAACCCTCGCGCTTGATTGTGCCTCATCAGAATTTTATCGGGATGGGGAATACCGGCTCGATGGCGAGGGGAAAACCTACTCGGCAGAGGGGTTCGCGGGCTACCTTGCTGACCTGGCCGAGCGCTATCCGATCATCTCCATTGAGGATGGTATGGACGAGAGTGACTGGGCGGGCTGGACAATATTGACGTCCACGATAGGCGAGAAAGTTCAGTTGGTGGGCGATGACCTTTTTGTTACCAATACCCGCATTTTGAAAAGAGGGATAGACGAAGGTGTCGCCAACTCCATCCTTATTAAGTTTAATCAGATTGGCTCCTTGACTGAGACATTACAGGCTATTCAGATGGCCAAAGAAGCGGGCTACACAGCGATTATTTCCCATCGTTCCGGTGAAACGGAAGACACGACTATTGCTGACTTAGCGGTGGCCACAGCGGCCGGGCAAATCAAAACCGGGTCTTTGTGTCGCTCGGACCGGGTCGCCAAATATAATCGTTTGTTACGCATTGAGGCAGAACTTGATGGTACGGCACCCTATCGCGGGATGGCTGAATTTCGCGTCCAGTAATTTATGACACCCTTAGCGGTCAATAGTGAATAGAGGCGAATAAATGCGCTGGTTGCTGCTTGTCCTCCTTGCCCTGCTGGGCCTGTTTCAATACCAGCTTTGGTTTGGTGAGGGCGGCCTGTCACAGAACACTGTACTGAAGGATAAAGCTGAGCAGCAGGCACAGGAAAACCGCAGGCTTGAAGAGCGCAATCAGGGACTGACTGATGCGGTGACTGGCCTGCGAGATGGGCTGGAAGGGATCGAAGAGCGTGCGCGTTACGACCTGGGCATGGTGCGTGAGGGCGAGACCTTTTATATGGTCATCGAAGCGGATAAACAGCCTTGAAGTTTTGGCTGGTAGTTCCGGCCGCAGGTACTGGTGTAAGGTTTGGTTCCTCGCTTCCCAAGCAATACAGTCCGTTACTCGGTAGTACGGTCATAGAGCATTGTCTTAAGCGGCTGTTAGGGATTCCTAGTGAAGCAATAATTGTCGCGCTTCACAGCGAGGACATCGCCTGGCATGGGCTCGATATCTTCGACAATGAGCGTATACGTCCTGTCAGTGGGGGGCGCCAGCGTGGCGAATCAGTACTCAAAGCACTCAATGCGATTAGCGCTGAGGCGGATGATGAAGATTGGGTACTGGTTCATGATGTGGTTCGCCCCTGTATTACACAGGCTGACCTGAATGGGTTGATAGCAGGTGTTGCTGACTCACCGGTGGGAGGTTTGCTGGCGACGCCGGTCAATGCCACGCTTAAACGTATTGTTCTCTCGACAAAAGCCCTTCCCTCAATAGACAGGCCTGAAAAGTCGGTGCATACCGGCGGGGGTGACGGAATTCGGGTAGAGGGTGTCATATGTGAAACCATCGATCGCGAGGGTCTGTGGTTAGCGGCGACTCCGCAAATGTTCAGATACAGGGTGTTAATAACAGCCATAAATCATTGTCTTGAGCGCGGGATTACGATTACTGACGAAGCGGCTGCAGTTGAGCGCCTGGGGCATCAACCGTTAATAATTCGCGGTCGTTCAGACAATATAAAAATTACACTTGCCGAAGATTTACTTCTCGCCGAAGCCATTCTTAATGCACAAAAGTGCACAGATTCGAAGCAGGGGGTGGAGAGATGATACGCATCGGTCAGGGTTTCGACGTTCACGGTTTTGAGGAAGGCAGCGGTGTCGTGCTCGGTGGTGTGAATATCCCGTTTGACAAAGGACTCAAGGCGCATTCCGATGGCGACGTGCTGATCCATGCATTGTGTGATGCCCTGTTAGGCGCTGCTGCTCTGGGCGACATTGGCAGACATTTTCCTGACCACGACCCGCGTTACCAGGATGTGAATAGTCTGCAATTGTTACGTGAGGTGATGACTATGTTGGTCGCTGACAACTGGCGGCTTGGCAATGCAGATATAACGGTGATTGCTGAAGCACCTAAAATTACCCCCCATGTCGATGCCATGGTTAACCAGTTGATGCAGGTAATGGCCTGCCGGAGTGAACAGCTAAATATCAAGGCGACCACCACCGAAAAGCTGGGTTTTACTGGCCGCGGTGAGGGCATCGCCTGCCAGGCCGTCGTGTTAATAGAACAGTACGGTGGAGCGGATTAAGCCTCTATAGCAGCTGATAAAATAGCGATGGCGGGTTTGGGTAGATGGAAATTAAGGAACAAGCCTTTTCGCTAAACCTGTGTCGAGCCTGGGGTGGGCCAGTTGGGTGTGCGGATTTCCGTACCACCGCAGATGATTTTATTGTTGTGGAGCTTCTGCAATGGCCATTTTCAGATGATGGCGACCACATTTATTTAAAAATACGCAAGCGTAATCAAAATACGCGCAGGGTAGCTGAGAATCTGGCGCAAATTTTCGGGGTTGCGCTGCAAGATATTGGCTATTGTGGTTTAAAGGATCGCCGTGCTGTGACCACTCAGTGGTTTAGTATCCGCCACTCGGAGCTGCCTCTTGGGTTGCAGGCAGGCAGCCAGTTGCTAGCACAATGTGAGGTATTGCGGGTCACGCGTCACCGCCGCAAGCTGCGTCGCGGTATGCACAGTGGTAATGCGTTTGATATTCACTTGCGAAATTTCGAGGGTGACATGGAGTTAGCTGAGCAGCGGCTGATTACCATTGGTGGACAGGGTGTACCCAATTATTTTGGAGAGCAACGTTTTGGCATCGACGGCGGTAACCTGCTTGCCGCTGATCGCCTTTTGTCGCAATCCAGCTCTCGCAAGAGCAGGGACCCCAAATGGGGTTTGTATGTCTCTGCCGCCAGAGCCCACTTGTTTAATAGTGTTTTGTCGGCACGTATTGGTCAGGGAATATGGGCGACAGCAGTCGGTGGGGAAACCGTCCCGAGCGGGCCGTTGTGGGGGCGGGGAAGAAGCTCTGCTGGCAAAGAGCTTGCCGAACTGGAAGCGAGGGTGTTGGCGCCACACGCAGTCTGGTGTCATGGGCTCGAACACTGTGGCTTGCAACAGGAAAGGCGTGATTTGATAGTTGTCCCCAGTACGATGAGCTGGCAGTGGCAACAACGAGACCTGCACCTTGCTTTCACTTTGCCGCCGGGGGCTTTCGCTACTGCAGTATTACGTGAGCTGCTAGTCACTAATGTGCCGGCAGATAGCGCTATGCTATAGTTTCCACCCTTTCTAGTACCTGTTTTGTGATGGGAGATGTGAGTTTGGTGGATTTAGATGGCGTAGGCATGACCTCCAAACGCACCCGTGAAAGACTGATTCAGCGTCTCAAAGACAATGGTATAACAGACCAGAAAGTCATTAATGTTATGCGCGCAACGCCGCGACATTTGTTTCTGGATGAGGCTTTATCTCATCGAGCTTATGAAGATACTGCGCTACCCATCAGTTATGGTCAAACCATCTCGCAACCCTATATTGTCGCTTTGATGACTCAGCTGCTGCTATCCCATGGGCCGCTAAAAAAAGTGTTAGAGATAGGTACGGGTTCTGGATATCAAGCGGCAATTCTGTCGCAACTGGTGGATGAGGTTTATACCGTAGAGCGTATAAAGCCTTTGTTAATCAGGGCCAAAGAGCGCTTTCGGCGTTTGGAGCTAGACAATATAACGAGTGCACACAACGATGGCGGCGTAGGCTGGCCAGAACATGCACCTTACGACGGGATTATCAGCACTGCGGCGCCGGAGGGGGTACCGGAAGATTTACTCTATCAATTGGCACCCGATGGGGTGCTGGTTATTCCTGTTGGCTCGGAAAATCACCAGGAGTTACGCTTGATCAATCGCGTCGGTGATAGCCAGAATTACGAGGAAGAGGTGGTCGAACGGGTACGCTTTGTACCTCTATTGAGCGGTGTGACCCGCTGAAAGACGGGAGCACTAGTTTGCGTGTAAGTCCTTTTGCGTAACGCTCGTATCCATGAAGTTTTTCACTATATTCTGCTGTTGGGCGGGATGTGTATTCTTTTGGAGGACAGGCTTTGTTCAACATTAGGTATACCAGAGCATAACTGGCATGCGCCGGGTTGTTTCACACTAAAACTTACTACATTGACAGTAGATCAAGGGGCTGGCTGAACCGAAATGAAACTTATACGCAGCTATCTGGCAGTTTTTTTAAAAGGCATTGCCATGGGTGCAGCCGATGTGGTTCCTGGTGTTTCCGGTGGCACTATAGCTTTTATTTCGGGTATATATGAGCGGCTCCTCAGCGCTATTCGCTCGTTTAACCTGGCCGCTTTGAATGTGTTGATTAAACAGGGTATTGGACCTTTCTGGCGGCACGTTGATGGCATATTTCTGGCTGTACTGCTATGCGGTATTCTACTTAGCATTGCTACGTTTGCGCGTTTGCTTAGCTATTTGCTTGCCTACCACCCCTTGCCAGTGTGGGGATTCTTTTTTGGTTTGATTGTCGCATCGGTGATTTATATCTGGCGGCAGATCTCTTTTCGAAGCGTGGGATGTTGGTTGTTACTAATATTAGGAACCGGTTTGGTACTAGCTGCCGCGCTGGCTCCGCACGTGCAAGTTCAGCCAACGCTACCGATTATTTTTGGCGCAGGTATGCTGGCAATCTGTGCAATGATTTTGCCTGGGATTTCCGGTAGCTTCATTCTCCTGCTGTTGGGCATGTATCCAGTCATTCTCAATGCGGTAGCGCAGACACAGTGGTCGGTGCTGGTGGTTTTTTGTGGTGGATGTATCACCGGGCTGTTATTTTTTTCGCGGTTGTTGTCCTGGTTGTTGACCTGTTATCACAACCTTACGTTATCAATATTGACAGGATTCCTTGTCGGGTCTTTGGCGGTAGTCTGGCCCTGGCAATCACTACATGTAGTATCCAGTGAGTTAGTCGAGACAGGCGCAAAGGCCGAGTTATTATGGCCATCTGATTACGGGCAAATGATTGGCGACCCCCAGTGGTTATCCGTTATAGCGCTTATGGTTTTCGGGGCGGCGCTGGTGCTCGTGCTTGAGTATATTGGTGGAGATGGCCGGGATAAATTGTGACACGCAGGGTGTTGCCGACATGGCAGATGGTAAATTGTTGTCTGTTCGTGCGCTGTGGTGTCTTGTTGTAGTGCTGACAGCTGCAATGTTGTTTGCCTGCGGCCATAATCCGGCACCAGTAAGTAGTCGGCAACCACCACCGGATGAACGGATAAATTATCATCTCGTGGTATCCGGTGACACGCTATTTGCTATTGCCTGGCGTTATGAGAAAGATATGCTGTCGCTGGCCAGAGCCAACAACCTGGTGCCCCCTTATAAGATTCTTGTCGGCCAACGTCTAACTCTTAATACTTTGAATGCCCCGCCTGTAAGGCGTTCGGTAGCTAAGCCTGCGCCGGTGCCAGGCCAGAGGGCTGACACTACTACGCCAGGCAGTAGTAAAAAAGCCCACGATACAGACCGCGCCGCCATTGCGACAGGCAGCACAAATAAACCCAAAGCGACGCCTAAACGCAAACATTTACCTGCTGGAAAACTAAAGTGGCGCTGGCCAGTAAAGGGTGCGGTGACACGGCAATATGACGCCGGGCGAGTGTTTAAGGGTTTAAATATTCAGTCGGTATCAGGTCGTTCGGTGAGTGCAGCAGCGCCTGGAACGGTGGTTTATGCCGGTAGTGGTTTGCGTGGCTATGGCAAACTTATCATTATTAAACACAATGATATTTATCTGAGTGCCTATGCGCATAACAGGATATTGTCGGTGCGAGAGGGGGACACCCTGAAAGGAGGGGCGGAGATAGCAAAAATTGGTGGCGATCCCAATAATAGCGGTCGACTCTATTTTGAAATTCGCAAGAATGGTATCCCGGTCGATCCGCTGCGCCTGATGCCGAGACAATAAAGCTTTAATCACCCATTAAAGTCGAGAGTTGATCAAAGAGTTGATTGAGTCAAATCAAAAAAACTAGTTGATATATTTTAAATAAAGTGCTTGCGCGACCATGATTAAAGTGGCACGGTGCTTCCAATGCGTTGCGTAGATACGCAACAAAACGCAGTATAGGGAGGCAACTATGTCATTAGATATGGAAGCCAGAGGGTCGCACGATAATACTTCAGGTAATTCCTCAGGTAATAAGTTAGGTCATAAGTTAGGTGATACTACAGCTAATACTTTGGGTAAGACTTTAGGCAAAGTAACCAAAGGCAAGACCGAGCGCAGTATCGACGTTGCTGGGCTGTATCTGAAGGAAATCGGTTACACGCCCCTGTTGTCGGCACAGGAAGAGGTTCACTATGCGAGCTTGGCCCGTAATGGTGATGAGGCATCTCGCCAGCGGATGATCGAAAGTAACTTACGCCTGGTAGTCAAAATCGCTCGTCGTTATGTCAATCGCGGTCTTAGCCTGCTCGATTTGATAGAAGAAGGCAATCTGGGCCTGATTCGTGCTGTAGAAAAATTTAATCCTGATCTTGGCTTTCGTTTCTCAACCTACGCTACCTGGTGGATTCGCCAGAATATAGAGCGTGGCCTGATGAATCAGACGCGAACCATTCGCCTGCCTGTTCATATAGTTAAGGAATTGAACCAGTGCTTAAGGATGTCTCGTCAATTGGCTCAAAAGCTCAATCACAATCCTTCTGCGCGGGAAATAGCGGAGCAGCTGGACAAGAAGCCCGGTGATGTATCAAAAATAATGCGGCTCAATGAAAGAGTGAGCTCAGTAGATATTGCCAGTGGCGGGGATGACAAAACTCTACTCGACTCCATTGTCGATAGTAACGGTGCGCGTCCGGAGACGATAGTCGAAAACGAAGATATGAACGTTATTCTCGATGGCTTGCTCGATCGCCTCACGGCTAAACAACAGGAAGTGCTGTCACGCCGTTTCGGTTTGCGGGGTTATGACACATCAACACTTGAGCAGGTAGGCGAGGCTGTGGGCCTGACTCGAGAACGGGTCAGGCAAATACAAATTGAGGCTTTGACGATACTGCGCGGCGTCCTGCAAAGACAGGGCATTGATGGCGACGTACTGTTTGGTGAATGATTACCCTGACTATTACCCTAACTATTAGCCCTAACTATTAGCCCTAACTATTAGCC
>QNFP01000003.1 GCA_003645535.1 Gammaproteobacteria bacterium
ATACGTACAATCATCCACGCGACCGTACCTTATTCCCGCATGGCAACCCGCCCGCGTATTCGCACTGAAGTCCGGACCACTCCAGTTACTGGCAGGGTAGCCCCTGCCGCTGACATCAATCGAGGATGTACTGTCCACCGTCACCGTGCCCGTCACCGCAATAGCCAGTGGATACAGCTCACTGTTACTGGACTGTGGCGCGGTTAACGTCGCGCCATTAATAATATTCAAATCGCCATCGACCTGAATAATGCCAATATCAAGCGAAGCCGTTGCTACATCAATCGTTAGATTGCCCCTAACAATCAAGGTATCCAATCGGATCGTCGAAGCACCACCCCCAATGCTCATATTGCCCAAAACCTCGAGCTCGCCACCCGTAATAGTACTGGTATCAACCACTAAGTCAGTGAAGCTCGCCAATGATCCAAGCTCATATACGTCATTTTCAAAAATAGCTATCTGGCCTGGGTTTGAAGCATCCGTAGGATCCCAACCATACCTAACTTCAAAACCGTCTAGGATACCATCCCCATCAGTATCAGAGTTGCCAGTTAACGTACCCCAAAAAGGCTCTCGAGAATCACACAGTTGGTCAAAATCGTCATCAACACAGTGTCGGTATTCACCTACATACAAATTCGAGCCACTGGTTAGATAGACGGTATCCACCGTCACTGCAATACCGCTGCCATTGGTGTCATCAAAGCCGCTGAAATCCAGAATCGCCCGCGGGGTCGGATTCAGTGGATCGTTTATGCCAATAATGGGTACGCCGTTGACAAAGAAGACATCGGCCCCAAATGCGAGATCACCTAAAACCACTACATCCAATAGGAGCCCACCCTGGGCACGCGACGTCGCATTGCCCAACTGTGGCACGCTGGGATCTGATAGGTCGACACCGACAAAACTGCGGCTACTGTCGGCAAGATAGACAGCGTTATCGGCCATGGCCACGTCGCGTACATTCCCACCGGACAACGCTGATAGAAAGCTAATTGCTGATGGATCGGTCGCGTCGGCAATTTCAATACCGCCCGTGCCCTCGGCGATAGCGAGTTGCTTGTTAGAAGCATTGATATCAACACCGACCGCAGAGGAAGCTGTCACAAACCAGCCCTGCTCAATCATATTGGCAGGGTCGGTCACGTCCAAGGTCAAAACGCCACCGGGCCCATCAGCCACATAGAGATCGGCCCCATCAACAGCCAAGTCCATTGCATTGCCAATGGTGCCATAACGCGAAAGTTCTACCGGTGTTTCAGGGGAGGAAACATCAACAGCAATCACACCGGCAGCCTCAGCCGCCAGATAAACAATATTACCCACAAGCTTTACGTCTTGAACCGGCCCCACTGATAGCGTACCAGCAATGCTCAGATTTTCAGGGTCACGTACTCGCACAATAGAAAGGCCATTACTGTGCGCCACATAGGCGAACAGCCCCAAATCGTCCACGGCAACGTTATTCGCGGTCGCACCCAACGCGATTACTTGTGTCGCGGTCGGGTCGAACCGCTCTACAGTAAACGGCACCGTCTGAGATTCGCTGCCATAACTTGCCGTGACGCCACAACCACCCGTCTCTCCCACGTACACTCTGCCGGGCTCATCAACCCCACCAAAATTACAAATCAATACGTCATCAGATGCATAATCACTTTCGGCTGTGAGGTCTATTTCTCCACCATCAAGCAATTCAGCAGTAACAACTAACTGAGCTGACTGAGCACCATCTACTGTATTAACCGTAAAGTCCACGCTGGCCGGAAAAACCTCGTAGCTCACCAATAAGCTAGATACATCAGCATCCAATGGGTTCGAAGGGTCTGTTCCCGCCAAAAACTCCAAGCCGTCACTGATTCCATCACCATCGGTATCGAATAACAACGGATTGGACACAAAACCGTCAGAGCCGGGCAGCACTTCCTCGCCATCTTCTACACCGTCACCATCGGTATCGGCGACGTTGATATCGGTACCGATAGACGCTTCGTCCGCATTTGACAAGGCATCACTATCCCAATCCTCCAGGCCATCAATGGGATCGTTGGGATTAAGGCCCAATGCCAACTCGATATCATCGGCAATGCCGTCCCCATCGCTATCACCCGACGTTACGACCTGAATAGAAACCACTGCCACAACCCCATCTTTGCGCAGAGTCAGCAGCGATACTCCGGCTTTCAGTGCTGTGACCAGGCCAAATTCATTGACGGAAATCACTGACGCATTGCTGGGGGTATAATTTAGCCCTTCATCAGCCCTCAGCGTTGCACCGTTAGAATAGACCGCGTCGACAACAAGTCCCATAGAGGCACCAATACTCGACAAAACAACACTATTACCGCTTATATTGGTAACACTCAGGGTTACGGGAATCGCTTCGGCAACGCCGATATAAAATGCACCTACGTCGACTGAATCATCCCGCTTGACCGAAAAATAGTCGGTTTCACCCGTAATAGTCTGCCCATCTCGGACACAGGTCGCCCTTGCTTTGATGCTGCCCATGGTGGCAGGCACATTGGGCATTTCGAAGGAGCCGTCGACTTCGGCGCGAACCGTGCGATTTAAGATGGAGACAACACAGTCCTGGTTGATCGTGAGTATTTCACTGGCCAGGGAGACTGGAGTACTCAATATCACGGTGACAGCTAATAAAAACGCCGAAAACTGTGAGAGATGAGGAAACGAAAATCGCATGTGTGGGTGAAACATATTTTCCAGTCCTATTATTTTCTCTGTTGGCGTTGGAAACATTTTTACTCTGCTCACCGCCCCGTTTTTCCCTTCTAATACTGTCGCCGACATTTATTCTAGCTCTTCATCAAACTAGCCTTAGCCAGCCTGACCGCTCTGAAAATAGCTTTCCAGCTTCGAGCCATAATCCCTAAAGTAGTTGTAAACTATCCTAGATTTCAAAGACATCCAATATCGGTAGGTACATGATCAGAAGTGCGATGAGAATTGAGCAGATCGCAAAAAATAAGTTCGTAGAGGCCAAAAGGGAAAGTCGCCCTGTACTAATCTTAAGTCTTTCTTGTAGAAATGCTCCAGCAAGCAGTATCAGAGACAAGGCCACAAATACGATCATCAGCAGAACATTCCAGTCCATCAGTGCGGTCGTTAACCAGGGAAGTTCTTCATTCGCGGACACGAAAGTTTGCGACAGCATCTTGACTAGAAAGAATACACCGATATAAGTAGTAGCCGCGAGTAGACTAAGTAGTATTGAGAAAATATTCATTGGGGGCCTAGAATTTATTGTTTAGATAGCCAAAAGAAGAAAAATTTCGGGTACTTAAAACCCAGAAATCCGCCGACAAAAGCGCTGATTAACATCGACACTAGGAAAAACTGATTAAACGTTATGCCAACAGTAGTTAGAAACAAAATTATGACAATTACCATGCCGGTAACAAATCCAAATAGTGTACCTAGAAAGCGCTCGAGAAAAATCATTTCACATTCCTACGATTTAGTGGCGTTGCATGCCGCTGTCGGAAAATCAGATTCCTTAAATTTGTTCATAGATTGAATAAGCGCTTCTCGCGCTGCCATCGCAGCGGGGTGCATATCTATGCTCTTTTTAAGTGCCTTCGTTAAATTGCAGTAGTAACTAGATATTCTCCCGAAAATACCAGTACAATTTGACGGTTCGAATCTTGGTTCAACGCTTTTAGTAACCTGAACGGACATCGAACCTTCAATCATCCAATTTTCACCACTACATGGCTCTCGACAGGCAATTGAGAACGTGACTGTACCCTCAAGAGTGACGGTTACTTTGGTCGCGGAAAAGGAGGGTATGTAGGCGTCAATTGAGAAGTTGGGAAGCTCATGCCAGCTGCCCTCGGCCTCTAAGCCATTTGGATCGCGAAGATTTACTGCATTTCCAAAGCTATACAAGTACGTATTTGGACCCGAGTCTAACCCGATAGGGTCACTTTGTATATATCTGCCGGTGGACGCATCGTAGTCGCGATAGTAGTTGTAATGTGTACCCGACTCCTGATCAAAGTACTGCCCCGGAAATCTCAGGTTTATAGTAATACTCGTACCACCGCCATCATCAATCCACTGCGCATCCCCTTCCCCAAACGCACTCCCACGCCAACGCCAGACCACTTGTCCTGCGCTGTTGGTTGCCGCCCTTGGCGTATTCAAGTGATCCGTGTGCAGATACACCAGTTTTTGGCTAATGATTGAGTGACCTGCGTCATACTCTCGCTGGACGATTGCAATGGGGGCATCATCAAGCCAAACAAAGGCCCGGCTCAGCTGCTGCTCGCCTGCAGTATTGTAAATCGATTCTTCAATGATCTGGCCCTGCTGATTGAAGGACAGGAGCGTTGTGCGTTGAGTGGTGGACACGATCTTGACACTGCGCTGGCCCAGGGCGTTGTAGCGGTAACTGGCTACCGACTGGCCGCCGCTGGAATAGGTCTGCATGCGGTTATCGGCACCGTAGGCCCATGCTTTGCCCTGCTTTGAGGTGATGTTGCCGATTTGATCGTAAACCACGGCACTACCATTTTCGGTAATCAGTCTGTTGCTTGTGGTCCCGTAAGTGAGGGTTTGGATGGCCGTATCGGCAACATTGTCTTGCTGGCCGGTTCGGTTGCCCACCGCATCGTAGCTAAACCCGGTGTCGGCGGTACCACGGGTTTCCTGATTGAGGCGATCCAGGGTGTCGTAATTGAAGGCCTGTGAGTAGGTTGCATTTACGCCATCCCCGATATTGGTGATGTTGCTGTTCAGGTCGTAATCTATGGTCTGCTCAATGGCCAAGTGCACATCGTTTGTTTGTAATCGCCAGTCGCTGTCAAAGCTACGGCTCAGTGTGAGGCTATTGCCATAGGTGGCAGATTCCAGGCGTCCGAAGGCCGAGTAATCCAGGCTGTCCATAACAGTGCTAGTGATGGGGCCGGTAACCCCTTCATAACTCACATTGATGCCGCTTATCCTGCCGTGAGCATCTCGTGTCGCCGCTGTGGTTAAGCCAGACGGATAGGTCATCGATATCAGGTTATCGCTGGTATCGTAGTCATACTCCGTGCTAGCCGTGACTGTGCTGGGGAACAGGCCACTGAAGACCTGTTTTGACTCGAGCAGGTTGCCACGGTCATCATAGCGGAACTGTGTGGTGCCGGTTTCATCCGTGATGCGGGTCAGGCGGCCTATACCGGCATTGAACAAGGCATTGTCTGGTGTGTTTAAGGTATTGTGATCATAGTAATACGTTTGCGCTTTGCTGGGGCTGGCGGGGTAATTGGTTGTCGCCAGGCGGTTCAGGGCATCGTAGGTGTACAGCGTGACTACACCCTGGGCATCTGTCATTTGAGTGACGTTGCCGGCATGGTCGTACGCGTATTGCGTGATACCGGTATCCGGGCTGGTTCGCTGAATTACCTGATTGTGTTCGTTGTATTGGTAGGTGGTGGTCAGTGACCTGGCATCCTCTACCGAGGTGATGTTATTGCGTGGGTCGTAGGTGATTTGGGTCACGCCACTCAAGGCATCGGTACTGGTGACCAAACGGCGTAGGGCATCATAAGATTGCCCGGTTGAATGGCCCAGGGGGTTTTGTAGGTTGAGGAGATCATCTTCCGCATCGTAGGTGCTGACCGTTGTTTGCCCCTCGGCGCCTATGGCTTCCAACACCCGGCCCAGTTCGTCAAAGACTTGCGTTTGCTGGCTGACGATACTGCCGCTGTCATCTTTGACGGTTTCGCTGATGCGGTTACCCATCGCGTCTGGTCGAAAGGAGCGCTTACCCACAAGACAAAGATGCCACTTTTTAGCGAGCTCAGCTTGAATGGGCCAGGGTGGCCCTTGCCGAATCTCCGTGCTTTGTTTTTCCCTTCTGTGTATCACCTTTTCCCTTTTTACCTAATAATTAAATTAAATTAAATTACTTCACGGTCACGAAAAATAAATCTGTCCTCTATTATCTTGTGCTTCTATCTTCTCGAGCCATTTTCGTTTGATATCCGAATCAAGGTGGTTAGTTTCTCGGTAATGGTGGCAATTTTTTCAAACTCGAGATCAATCAAGTCCAAGAGCGTGCTATAAGTAGATTTAGAGTCCATTTCTCCACCAATTAACTCAGTGTAAGAATGCGCTATGCGAAAACTAGTTATAGCACTCTGATAGTCTCTTATACTGGCCATGTTTTGTGACACAATATGAAAAGAGCACTGTAAACTCTCTTCTCCGATCTTATTTAACTCCACCTCAGCCCCAATTATCCAAGTTCGCATGACTTCTGGGTTTTCCCCCAGCTTCACACTGATCCGATTTTCTTGATATCTCAATACAAAATCTCTCATACCCAAAATTGACGAGGCACAAATCTCTTCAGCTTCGCTTCTAACGATAGTTGTTTTCTTTTCACGTCCAGTTTCGCCAAGAATTATTAATGCGAAAATAATCGCAATAAAAATAATCGCAATAAAGATAATCCTACGTCTGTTCATTCAGGCACTCCAAATCCATCCAAGACATCATCTATTACATCCGGGCCACAGTATATCGGCTCGATAAGAGGAGGGCCGACACGTGCTAAATCTGCTTTCAAGGTATTCCTAATTTCTTCAAGTCTAGGAGTCTGTCGGATTTAGCGACAGCATTAATATAGAATAGACTCATCATACCAAGAAGGGATTGACGCTACCATGTCAGGCAAATTCCAAGCAATCAATCGAGATACTGCGTACCTGTTACCGCCGTCGCTGCAGGACTGGTTGCCGGAGAAACACCTGGCCCGCTTCGTGGTTGATATTGTGGACCAACTCGACTTGAGTGAACTGGTAACTCGCTATGGTGGCGGTGGAAAGCAGCCCTATCACCCTGCCGTGTTATTGGCGTTGTTGTTCTATGGTTATGCGACTGGGGTATTTTCCAGTCGCAAGCTGGAGCAAGCGACCCACGACTCTGTTGCCTTCCGTTTCATCACCGGAGATACGCACCCTGACCATGACACGATCGCCACCTTCCGCAAGCGATTCCTGCCGGAACTGGAAGGCCTGTTTGTACAGATTTTGGTGGTTGCCAAGGTGATGGGTATATTCAAGTTGGGTAAGGTCAGTCTGGATGGAACCAAGATTAAAGCCAATGCCAGCAAGCACAAGGCGATGAGCTGGGGCTATGCGAACAAACTGGAAGAGCAACTTCTCCGAGAGGTGCAGGAACTGCTCAAGCGGGCTGAACAGGCCGATACTGAAGATGAGCCGGAGATGGACATTCCTGATGAATTGGCGCGCCGAGAAGATCGTCTGGCGGCTATCAAGAAAGCCAAAGAAGAGATTGAGCAGCGTGCGCAAGAGCGTTTTGAGGATGAACAGACAGAGTATGAGGCAAAGCTAAAACAGCGCAGAGACAAAGAAGCCGAGACTGGCAAGAAAGCCAGGGGGCGTGAACCAAAGCCGCCTGAGCCCGGACCACGGGATATAGACCAGATCAACTTTACGGATGAAGAGTCACGCATCATGCCGTCTTCGGAAGGGTTTGTGCAGGGCTACAACGCACAAGCTGCCGTTGATATCGAATCGCACTTGATTGTGGAAAATCACATCACACAGCAATCAAATGACAAGCTGGAGATTGAGCCGACTCTGGAGGGCCTGAAAGAAACAGAAGCACAGCTGGGCAAAGTAGAGGCTTTATTAGCAGACGCTGGTTACTTCAGTGCTGACAATGTAGCTCACTGTGAAGGCGCGGGGATCACACCCTATATCTCGGACCACCGGGAGCGACATAACCTTCCCTGGGATGAACGATTCAGAACGCCTCCCCCTTGCCCGGAGGATGCCAATGCTGTGACGGTAATGGCGCATCGATTGCGAACCGCTGAGGGTAAGGCAATCTATGCCAAACGGAAGTCCACTGTGGAAACGGTATTTGGAATTGTTAAAGAGGTGATGGGGTTTCGGCGATTTCACCTTCGCGGACGGGATGCGGCGCAAGGCGAATGGAATCTGGTGTGTATGGCATGGAATTTGAAGCGCATGTACGCCCTGGGAGGTTGAAAGGATGAATAAGGGAAGCCTTACTCTGAGAAATGACACCCAGTTTTACACGTTGGGAGAGATGTCAAACAAAAAATCGGGTTTGGTACTTGAGTGGACGTGGTTTACTCCATCGCCGCCCGGGCCAAACCCGACAGACTCCTAGAGCTGGTGCCAATCAGAAGAAGGCGGATTATTTAGCAGCTGTGGCTGGCTCCCTCACTCATACAGAGTCCCTGACTATCACAGCTTTGAAGGCAATGCCCGATACGAGCTATACACTTTTGGCGAAGATCAATCATAAGAGCCAGTATACCGATAGCCTGGAATTAAAGACAAAAAATGGCTTGCTAGACGGGGCTATAGGCTACAGTCAGGACATGACAGGTCAAATTATTGCCCAATCTCTAGGCTTACTCGCGCTTAAGACTGGCCGGAGTGCAGAGTTCGGCTCACTCGAGATGACCGAGGAGACA
This sequence comes from Gammaproteobacteria bacterium, assembly GCA_003645535.1. Classification (GTDB taxonomy): domain Bacteria; phylum Pseudomonadota; class Gammaproteobacteria; order Pseudomonadales; family Porticoccaceae; genus HB2-32-21. Next base: position 8,492 of record QNFP01000003.1, read on the forward strand.
GAGTGTACACCTACAGAATCGAGGATAGAGGTCAGGGCCACAATTGATCCCGATGATTCTGGGGAGCGAGCTGACCTAAATAGACGATTGAAACCGGCCTGTTTGTGTATTGCTATTAATCCACCCCTAAACCGGGGCCTGCCCGAAATATATGGTAAAAAAGATGGGTGGAAAAATGCGAGCTTCGACGGCCTTGTTTATTCAACACCAGGGGATTATGAATTTGACATTATAAGGTATCAAACATCAGAAAGAACGATCGAATCTAGTGTTCGCCTGAGAACAGAACATATTAGTCTTGTCCAAGGTGGGTTGGCGGCTGTTATTCCTCTGGATCGGGGCACTCTTGCAAAAAATGAATATGATATAGTGTTCTCTGAGGGAGTTTTGGTAAAATCCAAATCAATTCAGCCCAGCGAATCACTTGCCGCAATAATGATCATTCCTAATGCTCTCAGGGAGGTTTTTGCAATACCTACCGAGCTGATACAGCTAAAGTTTGACTATTCCTCATCCAGTGAAAAACTTCTTGCTAGCGAGAAGGCACTGATGACAACTCAAATGGAGATAGACGCCCTTCAGGCAATCATTGATGCTCAATAAATTTAGCGGTAAACGACCATAGGAGTGGCCGCCAAGATATAGCGTCCCTCTTCTTACAGGAAAATAGTAGCCTTCTAACTCACTGGCGGAATTGTATCGGTATTAACGAAAGACGTTTCGGGAGTTTTTCCAAATTTCAATTGTGCTCTGAGACGCTTTCTGGAATCGCGAAACTGGACAAAAAAACCAGCAACGAAGAGCATTCCAACAAGGCCACTATACAACCCTTCCCTATATGTTGAGTCTGGTGACCAAGCCATGTAGATTACTGGGGAAAAAATCACCAGTGCGGATATCAATGCTAATATGAATATCATGAACTTATCTGGTGATCGGAATAACCCTCTTTCAGAGAGTACCAGACCTTCGTTATCCAGAGGTAACTTGCGATGTTTTCCCAAGATATTCCAATACTCCGTATCCGAACTCTTAAGACAGTCAACGCTATCAGGATAACACCCTTCAAATTTGCGATATTTGATCGAATCCAGCGCTTGCCGGAAACAATTCATCTGCCGATAAGTAATTAGTCTGCTGGCGTGTATTGACAGCAGTTCCTTAATGATTACTATATTTATCAGGCCGATGAGAACCAGTATCGCACCAAAAATATAGTTAAATGGTGCCTTGATAGTTATCCCTCCATCCTCCGAGTAAAGCTTGAATATAGTCATAAGCGCTGTAACTACGACAGACGACACTACCAGTGATAGCTTGAACAGAGAATACTTTCGTGCGTTGCAATCCGCTAAATACTCAGCCAACATGGCCATTTCCGTATTAATATTGTTAAAGCAAATTTTGTCGTCTTCACTATATACGCGCTCCATGGAAGCTCCTTTAGGTTGGTATGGGCTAGCAATAATTCATATCAGCTTTATACCTAACAGAAGGCACAACTCACGATGAAACCTTCGCTGTAAAACCTGCTATTGAGGCGCTTGCACCAATCCGTTTCCTAGATCGACTAGTTCCCCTTGTGTGGCGAATCTGGAGTGATCGCCGCTTGCGATTAATCTCGCTTCGAGAATGGATGCGTCAAGGCTACCGAATTGAGCACTGATCATCTGCGCCCACAGCGCTGCCACTCCAGCGACATGCGGAGTAGCCATACTGGTGCCACTAAGGGAGCGCAGCCCACCGCCTGCTTTTGCAGACACGACACCCACACCGGGCCCAACGATATTCGGCTTGGTATTGGAAAAAGGGGCGACCTTCAGATTTGCTCCCTCTTCCCCAACCGCGCCTACCGCCAGGATACCGGTAGCGGACGCGGGCGGAGCCACGGCCACTTCATACTGCGGTCTGTTACTTTCATTTCCAGACGCGGCGACGATAATCCCACTTTTGCCAAAATTTCCCTTGGCATTGACAAGACTGGCCAAGCTGTTGAAAAGATTAATATTCGCCCTGTAACCTTCCAGGGCGATGGAGGTCGCGGGCTCGGTCTCGAGTCCGTGAGCATCCATAAGGAATTTCACGTAACCCGGGAAATCAATCCCCAGGGACATGGAGATAACATTCGCACCCTCCTCCATTGCCCACTCTATGGCCGACACAATGTCAGTAGACGAACCGCCGCCGCTACCTAGCACCTTGCCTATAATGGCATGATCGACCCCGCGGGCGACCCCGATTCGCGTCCCATCTACATCCCGACCAAAAATCGTCCCCGCGCAGTGGGTACCGTGGCCGTGAATATCGTCGTCGACCTCCTGTGTGAAATTTTTTCGGGTCAATAGCATCCCGGCAAAGGCCGAATGATTGGGGTCAATACCCGTATCCAAAACAGCCACCTTGACACCCGATCCATCAAAACCGGACGTATCGGCGCCCACCGCCTCAATGCCCCAGGTATTTCCTGAAGCGCTCGCATCAGCATCAGCGGAATCGACAGGCTCTATCAGCGTCAGCGGCATCGCCTCTGCGATGGCGAGCGTATCCGGGTCGCGCCGAATATCCTCCTGCTCGGTGCTACTGAGCTCGCTTGTCGAAATTTCGATGTCTGGTGTGGTCTCAAATGAGTTCGAGGATTCCCTCATCATTCCCATTACGCCGAATGCACTCCTGGAAATCCCTCCGAATTCCGGGGCCATTCTGTTTATAACCTGAATAACCGAGTATTTCTTTTTCATGTGACCACCCTCTTGTGAATTTTTCGGATGTGAATATCTCCCGCTGATGGGTATTAACATACCCTCAGCAATTCTGGTTCCGATGGCACGGTACAGGAACTGATCCTGTCACCGATGAGTTCTCATTGGACAGCGTAGCCAAGAATCGGCCCGACCGGTATTACACGCAATTACACGAGCAAAATGTGGGGGTAGTTGGCGTGGCCCACGTTCGCGCCCCAGTCAATGGTGACTGATCTTCTCAACGGCACAGGCGGGCTGGGCTACCCGCCGCTGTACGGTAAAGACCTCAAAAACGCTTTGAATCATGTGGTAACGCGGCAGTTTCGATTTGCCTTTGAATTCGAAGAGCTGCCCACCCCCAAGAGCTTTATCGAGCCTGCCACCGAGGTGGCGTACGGCAGCCTCTATGCCGACCCGTTGGGCATTCCCCGACCGGTAGTTAACTACGAGATTATGGACACGGAGATGACTGATGGCTGCTACGTGGTTGACGCCTATGCGCAGGTGGCGGGCAATGCCTCAAAGGGCATACAGGGGGTAGCACCCAAGATGCTGAATCAACTGGGTACAAAAAACTTCACCCAGGTACAAACGGAGCAGCCCGGCACATTCAGCTACCAGGATCAGCAATACCAGTTTCGCGGCGCCGGCCATATTTTTGGCACCACGCGGATGGGAGATGATTCCACCGATTCAGTGGTTAACTGGCAGCAACGCAGCTGGGATCACGCTAACTTGTTTATCGTCGGTTGCGGTGTGTTTCCCACTACCGGCACTGCCAACCCCACGCTTACCGCTGCGGCTCTGGCGCTGTGGGCGGCGGATACCATCCAGGCGGAAATACAGCAGGGGGGTCGGTTGAGCATGTGCCGCTTTCTGCTCAGCCTGTCATTGTGCGTATTGGCCGCTTGTGCGGGCACAGGCGACGTGCTCGCACAACAAACCTTTTATCAAGTTGGTCCCGTTATTTCCCTACTGAACGGCGTTTACGATGGCCAAACCCGGGTGGCTGAAATAAGAACACAGGGCGGCCAGGGGTTGGGCACTTGGGACAAGCCCAACGGCGAGGGGCTCATTGTCGATGGCGTATTCTACCAGGTATTGGCTGATGGCAGCGTAGCCACGCCCCCAGACACCGCGATCATGCCCTTCGCATAGCTTACGTTCTTTGAAGCATGTCACTGCCGCAGGGCATGCCCTACACGCGGATCAGCGCCTACCTCGACCCCCAGCAAGCCATGCGCTTGCTAAAGCAGTGGCAGGACGCAACCAGCAAAATCCCCAAGCTGCATTATCCACTGATTGAGGGCGAAAATTATTCTACCTGGACAGTAGAAGGAATATGCAGAGTGGTGCGAGAGTTTGGCTTGCGCGTGAACATAAATCTGATTCGCTACAACCCCTACTCTGAAAAACAGGGCAAGGAACCTTCACTGGCCCGCTATGAGCTCATAAAGAGGACCTACCAGGACTTTTTGCCTGAATCAAAAGTACAGATCGTCACTTGGGTTGGCTACGATGTCTATGCCGCCTGCGGGATGTTTTACTGCTGATGGAAACGTGCTTTAGCAGCCAATCCCGTCAGCAGTTCAGACAATATTTTCAGCCCTCCCGGTTGGTTGTCGGTGTGGTATCAGGCGATAGTTGCGGGACTATTAATTTAATCACCTTGAGCTTTAACACGCACTGCTCCTATAAGCCGCTCATGATGGCTTTCTCCATTCATAACAGTACTTATTCCTACCCGTTGTTCCAGCGTGCAGCGCAATGTGTATTGGCCGTTCCAGGGGAAGGGTTGGCGCAAGAAGTATTGGAGTGCGGGATTCTGTCTGGCCGCCGCGTAAACAAATTAAAGAAATTCAATCTCAAACTGGAGAAAAGCCAGAACATTGATACACAGGGCTTGCGCGGGTGTATCGCCAACATTGAACTTGTCATAAGACAGCGCATCGAGGTTGGCGACAGCATGATGCTCATAGCGGAAGTGATGAGCTATCGTGTGAATACCAGCATCAGGCAGCGCAACCTGTTGTCGCTGGGGCCCAGGACAGCGGGCTACGAAGTACTGGCCTCAAAAGGCATCCATCGAATCGGAGCTTATACAGCTACAAGGAGCTAACATGGCACAAAGTAAACGACTTTCACAAACAGCCTGCTATCTGGAGATTGCCAAAACAGTCGCCAGGGTATCGCAGGACCCATCTACCCGTGTGGGGGCAGTTATTGTCGCCAGGGATGGCAGCGTTTCGCTGGGTTACAACCGCCTTCCAAAACGGGTGAAAAACGCACGCCAACACTGGAATCACCCCAACAAATACAAGCTGGTTATTACCGCCGAGATGGATGCGATTCAAAATGCCGCTGGGACTGACTTGACCGGCGCTACGCTGTACCTGAGTGAAGCGGCCTGTACCCTGGGCGCAAAATCAGTCGTTGACTCGGGTATCGGGCACGTCGTCCACCCCATTGCCCGCTTGTCTACGGACAAGCAGGGTGATCACAACTATGCCTGCAAGTTATTGTCAGAAGCGAAGATCAAGGTGACTAAAAAATAGGGGGCGGTGCGCATCCAGAAATGGCAGGGGCTGTTGCTTGACGCCCGCAGCGCTGGCGACGCGTAACGGGCCGCCCGAAGGGCGATCGTGTCTTTCTTGTTGAACGAAGCCGCTACGCGCCAGAAACCCCTAATCTCAGTCATAAACCATAATTCCCCTACGCATGCCATGCCCGGCATGCGGCTACAAGAGGAATTATGCCATGAACAAAGCACAGCAAAAACGATACCAATCACTGTACCAACAACATGTTAGCGCATTGCAGCGCCAAGGCAAGGCCTCAACTACTATTGATGTCTACTCCCGCGCCGTCAGGCGCATCACCGAGTACTTCGACCAATGCCCTGATCGCTTGACCATTGATCAGCTAAAAGACTACTTCACCGCACTCGTTAAAAGTCATTCCTGGAGTACCGTTAGAGTTGACCGCAACGGCTTGCAGTTCTTCTACAAATACGTCCTCAATAAAGAGTGGGCCTGGGTCGATATCGTCAAGCCACCTGTCAAAAAAGTACTGCCCGATATCCTGACCCTCAGAGAAGTCGAACGCCTTATCAACGGAACACGAGAGCTACGTTACCAAACCTTTATCTTGGCGGTCTACAGCATGGGCTTGCGCCTGGGTGAAACCTTGAATCTCAAAGTCGGCGATATTGATCAAGACCGTATGAAAGTCCACGTCCGCCAAGGCAAAGGAAGAAAGGATCGCTTTGTCACACTGCCGATGACGACTCTGCTTGCTTTGCGGGTATATTGGACAACACATCGTAATGCCCACTTATTGTTTCCCAATGGCAAAACATCCAAAGATCGACACAGTGCCAAAACCCCAATGGATCGTGGTGGCATGCAAAAATCCATGCGGGTTATTGTTCGAGACTGCGGGATCAAAAAATCCATCACCGTTCATAGCCTACGACACAGCTATGGAGCCCACTTGGTCGAGGCCGGTGTTAACCTGCGGGCCATTCAGCACGAGATGGGGCACGAATCCCCCAAAACAACTGCCCTGTACACCCAGCTGACGGAGGTGACACAGCAAAACACGGGGAAGCTCATTAACCGCCTGGTGGATCGAATGAACCTGTCACTCGACGGGGAGGTGTAGCATGGAGCTTGCCACCATCTCACACGACTACCTTGATCGCTTCAAAGACAGTCATGGTAAGTCGACGACCGCCGATCAATGGTCTGCCCTCAATGCCATTCTTGGCTGTCGGACAGCGCAGTACGGCGAACTGTATTTATCGTGCAAGGACTGTCATTGGCAAAGCAGACAACACCGCTCTTGCGGCCACCGCAGTTGTAATCGTTGTCAGAATCATTGCACGACGCAATGGCTGGAGCGGCAAACGCGTAAGTTGTTGCCGGTCGAGTACTTTATGGTGACGTTTACCTTGCCCGCTGAGTTACGTGCAGTGGCAAAGGTCAATCAGCGTGAAATGTATGCGCTACTTTTTGAGTGTGCAGTTGCGACGCTTAAAATCTTTGGTTTGAATGAAAAAGGCCTAGCAGCAGAGCTGGCGATGACGGGGGTTCTCCACACCCATACCCGGCGTCTGGATTATCACCCGCACGTGCATATGATTGTGCCCGGTGGCGGGGTTAATATTCGGCGCAATGAGTGGCGAAAACTGAAAGGGCAATACCTGTTCAACGGCCTTAAGCTCGCGGCGGTGTTTCGGGGAAAGCTGTTAGCGGCAATTCGGAAAACCGAACTGCCACTTCCTGTCACCCCAAACAAATGGGTTGTTCAGTGTATCCGTGTGGGACATGGGCTGCCCGCGTTAAAATACCTGTCGCGTTATTTGTACCGGGGAGTCATCAGCAACCACAGTATTGTGAGTGATGATGGGGAATACGTTACCTTCAAATACAAGGACAGTGAAAGCGGGAAAATGAGAACACGTCGCTTACCGGGCGAGGATTTTTTATCTCTGGTGTTGCAACACACTCTGCCAAAAGGGTTCCGTCGAGCGCGTGACTATGGTTTCCTGCATGGTAATGCGAAACGCTTACTACAGCGTGTACATTGGCTTCTTCAAGTTATGGTGCCCAAAGTGAGAGAGTGTCAGCGGCCACCGTTTCTTTGTCGGCTATGTCAGGCACCGATGTCGATTGTTGGTTTTAAAGGGCCAACTCCCAGGTCGGGGTAACGGCCCGAGGGAACAAAACAGCCATTCATCCCACGTGGAGGGTCTGAATACTATGACGTGACGGTCGTGCTTATTTTTATCACTGGCTACAGTGAGATTTGTGCTCGCCAAAAGAAAACAGCGCCGTCAGAAAGCAGCGTTCCATCCTTTAGATTTATTGATTTATTCCCTATAGAGAGAACGGCAGAAACGGGCTCGTTCAACAATAGGATAAGTCGCGGCTGGCGCGCGACTTATCCTTATTCGTTATGTTTACTTGCCGCTCCTATTAACTTCTAACTTGTTTGTTATTGACAATAGTAAGGCAGTTACGGCAGAAATTACAGAAATGAGCTCGCTGTTTTTGTCAATACTGCTCAAAGCTGGAAGCTGCGATGTAGCCGGAAACAACATTACTATCAATAACAATAGAACAGAGAGTGTCAAGGCATATAATGTGCCAGTCTTAAATAGCTCGTACCACTTGGTTTCATTCTTTAAATTTATTAACTTCCGTTCAATAAGGTTCTTTTTCCTGTAATCCTTGGTATATTTTCTTGCTTTTTGATAACGTTCCTCGCCTTCGGTCGATTCATAGTCATTCAAATACGTAAGTATCTTTGTTACCACTTCGCTGCTATACCTGCTTCTATCCTGAAGCAGCTGTTTCGTTTCTGACTTGTGCCCTGGGTTGTCGGTCTCTGTTTCTACAGAGTGGAGTATTAAAGTCGCCATTCCCTTGTCTGACTGAATAGTAATATCCTCATTGGATGAATTGCAGAACGTGAGTAGAAGCCGCCCATTCCAGTGGGGATCAACTGTTACAGAGTTGACCAAAATTCCTTTCGCGCTTATACCTGATCGCGCATGTACGGTACCGATGACGCTGCCCGTGAGATAAATTCTCTCTTGCGTCACTACGACAACTGTTTTATGAGCCTTAATGGTGATATCCACGATTTCATTTTTCTTATATTCTTTGGGATACAGCTCATCTGCCGTTTCAGGGTCGATAATAAAACCCATACGCAGATCATAACCAAGTGGACTGCATTGACTTTTTTTCCATGGCTCTATTACAAAACGCTTTTCGCGTTGTTTTTTTAGGTCTTTGTCAGATAGTGCCATTCTATAAATTCCTGATTGAAAAATAAAGCGTCGCTCAGCGGAAGATCAAAGTGACGCTTTTTTGCACAAGTAAAACGAGCGACACTTTAAACTGTCCGCTGGAACTATTTGGTTTGCCCCTTTTTACAATTTCTTCTCATTTACCAAGCGCCAATATTGATAACCAATAGCCGTTAACCGACATGATTTCGAATTTAAAGCTGCGAAATACATAAACTCTTCATCAACAGGAACGACAAGCCCAACCCCTTGGAATTTTTGCAAATCCTTGAATATTTTCACATTCTCTTCAATTGCTGCTGCTTCAGTATATTCATACGAAGGGTCAAGACCATACTCGGATTCGGGTGTTTGAAAGTATGTTGTAATTTTTCGCATAGTTTCAAATGATACTTTTGGGGGGACATTTCTTAAAGACGTGAAACTTGATACGTTAGTTTTAAATATTGGGCGTTGATCCCATGCCCCTAAAGCCTCGTCAACATATGCATACAGTGACCCCGGCGTTATATTTCCCCTTAAGTCGGCGGCTCCGCCTTTTAAAGCATCAACTACTAGAGAGGTAAACACACCCGAGCCATTGATTTCTATCGCTGGTTCACTATCTCGACTTGCCGTTAATACAGATAATCCTTCAGAGAGTTGCGCCAAATTACTGCCTGTTACATTTGGAGATCCTAATGCGCCAGAATGACAGCAATCAAGAATTATGACTTTATTCTTAGCTTTGGAATGATTTGCCAAATTGAGTATTTCATCCATTGAAACACCTTCGTCATAGCGGACAGCATCTTTAGTAACTAAATATCCTCCAGTACTTCTTATAAATCCATGTCCAGAAAAATATAGCAGAGCCATATCTGGCTCGCCGCTAAATAATTCTTCTATCGCTTCTCGGAGTACAGGTTTCGTCAACTCTACACTTGGTGAGGTAATTAATTTGACACCAAAGTTTGGAGAACCATCCCCGTTAGATTCTAAAGTATTTGCAATGGCGTTTGCATCGTTAATACAACCATTAAGAGGTGATAAAGGATAATCATCTATGCCTACAACCAATGCTTTTTTCATAGTTAAACCCTATTTATTCTTCCCTTCAGTCATCATTTGATCAACTGCACCTGAAATCTTGTCCCATTTCCAAGCAATCGTTCTATTTCTTTGCAAGCCTTTAGGCAAGTTACTCGACGTATTTGCACCATCAATGTAAACACCAAAAACAGGAACATCTTGATCTTTGGCCATCGCAATTTCTTTAGCTACACCAGTTGCGCTGGCCATGGTTTTACCTGAAAGCACAATAACCATGTTGCACTTATTTATTTTCTCCTTAACGATGGCTTCCCATTTAGATTGCGCCATAGATGACTTCGCTGACCAGTCTTGCATTGAAAAAGGGGTTTTTGAGTTCTTTCCTTGTCCCACAAACAAAACTTTTTCCGTTTCATCGTGATCGAAGTCAAAACTTATAAATGCTCTTGGATCTGCCATAATTTTTACTACCTTTTGTTGTCTAAATGTTTAACTGTTGTGTACAAATCTAAATGATTCTATTTGGGCATAGCGCCGCCAATTGCGCCAGGCTTGGAGCTGTGCTACACAGGAGCGTTATTTGTGCCGTTAGATGTTACGGCACATTTCAGTCTTCCCTCTCCCTTCGATACATTGTTTTCCCACCGTAGCGCTCGCAGATTACTATCTTCGTCGCCGCCGCCATGGTCTTGCGAAGTGATATGATCCATTTCCCATCCATACTGAGAGTCTCTATTTCCATATTCCGACCACTTAATCCAAGCATCGCAGTCATCTTGCCGCCAGACCTTGGAGTCATTTTCTCCTACAGTCTTTGCCTTATTCCAAGCTGCTAATTTTTGTTCATGTGTCCAAGACATACTTTAATCTCTTTAGTTTAGGTAAATTGGTTAATTCAGCTAGCAGTTTGTTCATAGTTCTTTGGCCCCATACACACCACAATGGCTTGCTATCATAGAAACAATAAGGTTGGATTTGGTCCCGCATTCAAACTGAAGCTATCTGCACTGTGAATATCAAGGGTGTGAAGGAACAATGGAGCTAGGACCTACAGCTCCCGAACGAACCACGCCTCTCGACTGCCCTCGACCGCACTGTGTTGGGAGTCCGCATTGGCCGCCATCAGGATCATTGCAAAAACTTCCATTGCTCACGCCGCTCCCCACCATTCGGCGTAATAGCCGCAGGCGCCAATGGCAAAAATGGCAATTATCACTATCTAAATCCAGTTATTACGTCCTCGACCAGCCATAGCGCACTCCCATCACAAAATGTGATTTCTCTAGTAACCACCAGTGGAGCATCGAAATACTGTCAAAAATGAGCTTGTTTCCATGTGTGGCGTTAGGCTAATTAGAATCAATTATACGGTTTTCAAGCAGACACCTTACTGCAACTATAGCCCTAAACCACCACGAGTCCGATTACACTCGATTACACGCAAACTGCTACACTGCGGCCACCTGGGTGTAATTGGGCGAAGGGATTTATTTTAAGGTGTGTGAATAGGTCGGCTGTGCTGGTGGCCGGTGTCCGTACCTCTTTACTCGGAGTATTGAAGGGCAAATTGTCTGGGTCAAAGGGTACATTAGGGCGCTTGAAGCGCTGGTTCTGTAATTCGATCGTCGGGACTCCAGGGCGCTATCCTGATCGTCTTCCGTATCGGCAGTATTGAGTGTATTTCATGCCTGCATCAGGGCAGTACACTTGATTTGGATCTGGAATTTGGCGGCATCGTGGCGATCCAGTATCGTTTGCGGCAGCTTTTTAGCCACAAGAGAATCGCCGACGACGTCCATTTCGGCCATGGCCACCACATAGGCACTCTGGATATCGGCTTCCAATTGGCTCAATTGCGTAATTTCCTCACCAGTCACCGGATCATCGGCGGTGCCAAAAAATTTGGCTTAGTTACTCATCAGGCAATTTATTTGAGAAAAAATAAATGCCATAGAACATTTCGAAAAAAATACATACGCCAGCAACAATTCTCGCAGCGTCACCAGTAATAAAATACTTGGTCAATAATACGACAGGAATCAACAACGCCAGAGCAAAGAATAACTGCCGTAGATACTTAGATATTTTATCCACACTACTCCTCATCAGAAAGTAATATACCTAGAATCAGAGATATCACAAATACAGCTATTGATGCCAAGGCAACCGTAGCAGCTGCTTCTGTGCCGATGATAATTAGGGCAATTGCGGCAGCAGTACTCCTGTAAAAACTTATTTCGAAAAGCGTTAACTCTCCGGTAATTAGAAGTGTGATGACGCTCGCTATAAACAATGTCGCTCCGATTCCTAGAAAAATCCCGGTAACGAACGGTAATAACGCCGCAGACAGCAAATACATACCGATAACAAGCAGCAAAGCTCCAATAAATAGAAAAACACCATTCTGGCCCCCACTGATCTTATACGCCCCACTCCCAGTGTCTGGGTCTAGAATAATATACCCCTCCCCTATCCAGCCATTATAATTAACCTGATATTCATGGGCGGTGACAATGTTACCTGCTAGCACGGCATTTCTGATCTCATCTTCACTGTATTCACCCAGCTCAATGGCGCTGAGTGCAGCATCGAGATTGTTTTGATCAATGGTGTAGATCTTCTGTCCCTCAGCACTGGCGATTGCAAGTGCCTTCACGGCACTGATGCCTTCTGCCGGGCTTGCTTCTGTGGAGAACATTTGCTCCGGCACTAAGTGTTCCATGGCTGAGTATCTCGCCCCAACAGCCTGATTGAACTGTATCCATTTGTCCGTGTCGTTCTGGGCTTCTACAGTTTGGCTGGTGACAAGATCAACATCCATCACCAGTCCACTGAACGAAACATCTCTGGGAAGGCCAAACCAGTAGCTGGTTATGATATCGGTTCTGAACGCCCCATAGCTCGGTGCCCGGAATGTGGTGATGTTGGCGCTCTGTGCAGCGATTTCATCCTGAATATTGTTCAGTGCAAAGTAACTGAAAATGGTACCGCCCAGTAGATCACCGACCACCTGGTGTTTGGTCAGTGTGGCCAGTTGTATGTCATCATCCGCTTCTAGAATAGCCTTTGTTGCTTCCATTTGTTGCTGGAGTCTGGCTGCCTGCTCAGGGCTGGATCCTTGTAAGTCCAATGCCATCGCCCGGTATTCACCCGCAATAGGGTGGTTTATGGATCGATGCCAACCTTTGGCGGGACTGTAGAGGCCTATAGTTTCATAGAGTGTCGCTCCCATTGTGCCTGCACCTGCGGTCTGTTGCACTTCACCGTCAATGGTGAACTCTGCCGTTAGGTTGATCAGGTAGCCCGGCAGAGAGCTGGGCAATTGGCTGAGGTCGATTTCCCCGGTTATGGGGTCGGGCTCCGGGATATAACTGGCGATAATGTCTTCATCCGCCGGGCTTGCGGGCTTGAACGACATGGCTAGGCCTTTACCGGCCAGTTTGACCGTAGGTTCGGTAATAGTGATTAATCTGGCCCCTTCGGTGCCCAGGTTCTCCGTCGACAGGTTGTACTCGAACTTGTGTCTCAGGCTGTCGGGCACATCACTGAAGTATTGCTGCCTGGATACCAGTTCGTAGGGTAATCCGGCTGAGAGGGGTTGTGAGGGCAGTATTTCGATGTTTTTGAGGCCCAGTACTTCCCCCACGGTGGCATCGGGGTTTTGGTTGGTGATGTAGTCTTCCAACTGGGTTTGGTAGTTTGCTAATTGGGTCTCGATATTTTGTTGCGGCACGTTCTGTACCCAACCTTCTGTTTCGTTGATGGTGGCTGTGGCTTCAATATCATCAATCAGGCTTTGGGCATCGAATGGTACTGCTGTTTGCAGGTCATAGCCCTCGGTATAGTTGTATTGTTTATAGGAGGCATCCATCGCAATCCAGTGGTCACCATAATGGTTCTTCATGCCCCGTGAGGGTTCAAAGTCCACATAGGCTTCTACCCAGGTATGTTCCAGGCGCATAAACTTATCGATGCCATCAAAGTTCATGATCACCCGGGGAATACCGCCCTGCCCCATTAAATTACCGGCGGCCTGCATGGTTTGCACATTGCCTACCCAGTTCATCAGTTCTTGTGCGGGGACCTTAATCGAGCCATAGGCATATCTTGCTGGTATGCCGGAGGCTCGCAGCAGTGCGATTAGCAGGCTGGCGGTGTCTATCGCGTTACCGCGTTTCGTCTCCAGGGTCATCTGGGCACCCTGGATAGAACCGTAGCTGGGGATGAATCTTATGGTGTTGTGTACCCAAGTGTAGATGTCTACCGGGTTGTGGTTCAGTTGGGCTGCCAGGTCGGCGATGTCGTCGGTGAGTGGGGATTCCAGTGTGGGGTCCAGGTCTGCCTGTGTCGGGCCGTTGTTGGTTGAGAACGCATCCTCCCACAGCTGGGGGTCCATCTGGTTCGCGGCCACCTGGGTGTAGTTTTCAAAGGGGTTTATTTTTAAGTGCGTGAGCAGGTCGTTTGTGCTGGTTGCCGGAGCCCGCACGTCCTGGCTGGGGGTATTGAATGGCAGGTTTTGCGGATCAAAGGGTGCATTGGGGCGCTTGAAACGCTGGTTCTGTAATTCGTTCGTCAGGGATTCCAGGGCGATGTCCTGACCTTCCTCAGAGTCGGCAGTGTTCAGCGTATTTAAGGCCTGCATCAGGGCAGTATACTTGATTTCGATCTGGGATTTGGCGGTATCGTGGCGATCCAGTATCGTTTGCGGCAGGTTTTTGGCAATAAGAGAATCCCCTACAGCATCCATTTCTGCCATAGCCACCACATAGGCACTCTGGATATCGGTTTCCAATTGGCTCAGTTCCGTCAATTCACCACCGGTCACCGGATCATCGGCGGTGCCAAACAATTCATCAAAGAAGCCGGCATCAGCTTCGCGCTGTGCTCGTGAGGCGGGCAATTCTTTGGTGACCTTTCTCTTGAGTTTATCCAGGCGGTGGGCCAACTTACTGGAGGCGGTTTTTTCTTTACTGGCTTCCAGCTCCGCCTTGCGTATCTCTTGCGGCGTTTGTGTTTGCGCCATGGCCGTACTGGCCGGGGTGAGATAAAACACAAAGGTGAAGAAGCTGGCGGTTAATAGGGCAGTGGCTTTGGCCCAAGTGCCGTGGCGAAAGCTTTCTAGAGTAATTGTCTGCATGGGCTGGGTCCTTAACGTCCTTGTTTGAGCTGAGGGTGTGGGTAGCTTGAATAGGCTCATGGGTTCAACTCCCCCAACAAAGCCAGTAGGGCGACATCAAGCGTCCACCTGGCCTCCTCGGCCTCATACGGTTCTGTCGCGAGCTTTGTCGAGTTTCAGCAAACGACAATCAGCAGGCGCAGCTATCCTGCCAGGGCCAGTTCGTAAAACTGTTCCCATGCAGGCAGCGAACTCTTATTTTGCCCCTTTTTCAGCATGGGTCGAATTATCCGCTTGATAAACCGGTGGTCCTGCTCGACAATGTTGTTCAGATATTTACATTGGCGAATCTTGATGCGTTTGTTTTCATCGCTGTTGTACTGTTTGATGCCTGCTATATTGGCTCCGCTTTTGTCGATATTGATGAGGCTGGGTTTACCGTTGGAGCCGATCGCTTTGTTCAGAAACCGTAAAGCGGCCCTCTTATCGCGCTTGGCGGTCAGTAGGAAATCGATGGTGTTACCTTTCTTGTCGACGGCGCGATAAAGGTATTTCCATCCGCCTTTGATCTTAATATACGTCTCATCAAGCCGCCAGCGATGGCCAGCCCGCTTCTTGCATTTACGAAAGGCTTTCTCGATGCGAGGCGCATAATGTACAACCCAGCGTTGGATTGTGCTGTGATCTACGGAGTAACCTCGCTCTTGCATTAGCTCCTCCAGGTCGCGATAGCTGAGGGAGTAGGCGACGTACCACCGGACACATTGTAAAATCATATCTCGCTGGTGATGACGGCCTTTAAAGCTGATCATTTAGTATCCGGAAATTGGTGTTCCAGATGAATGAGTATAGATCGACCCGCAGAGCCCGCCAACTTTGCGACAAAACCCACCCCATCTCCCCCCTGTCTACGGACAAGCAGAGTGATCACAGCTATGCCTGCATGTTATTTTCGGAAGCGAAGATCAAGGTGACGACAAAATAGGGGGCTGATATGTAGATTAAGAGACAGAGTGTAGTCGGACTATTTCTCTGCCTCTCCTCCCCGAACTGTACGTGCAACTTTCAGTGCATACGGCTTAGATATACCATTCCTCTGGTATAAGTTTTTTCCCTTCGCGCCAGGTCTCAACCTCGTTCACTCCTTCGATATTCCCATATATACCAGCGTCAGCATGGTCCAGAACTATAAATTGGAGTTTTCCTTCCGCAGCAATGACAGAACTCGCCAAAGTCTTGAATATACTTTTGACGGCCTCAACATCCTCATCTCGATAACTGGGGTCACCTTCCTCCAGTTCATCGTGGATCTTCGATCCAATGCTTGGAAAATAGACTTGACTCGGTTGATCAAAGATTGTGAATGTTGGCACACATGATGTACCCATCTCGTCTAGGTACTCATGTAGTCCGCAGATGAGTGCAACATGAAATGAAACCCAGTTTGACGCACTCCCTACTTCTGCCAAGAAATGCCAACTTCCATCGTTACTTCGGACTTTAATACCTAACTCCTTTACATCAAATATCGGAGCGACTGTTCGATACTTTTCCTCCACATCCAAGGTGCGAAGATGGGAGAGCATTTTCTGTGAAATATCAGCGGTGGCAGCGTTCAATCTTCGCTCTACGGCAGCTTCATCAGCTTCCTCTCGCAGCCGGACCCGCTCGCTCTCCAACTCCTCAATCTCGTTCAGAATTTCCCCACCACCTGACAATTTCTCAAAGTGCTCAAGGGAAGCGCGCATATGCCCTAAAAACTGATACATGCTTGATTTTTGATCGAATTCCTTCCGAGCACCTTCATTCTTGGATATCAACAAGTCGTATCTATTTTGATGAGACCTTTTTTTCTCTAGCACACTCATCAATTCAGTCTGAAGCATAGATTGCTCTCGATCAAAAGATGTAGGAATTTCCGCAACCTTAGCTGCTTCTTCTTCCAATATCTTAAAGGCCGAAGAGACTTTATTCAGCTCTGCCCCCGCATTCGGGTGGTCGCTTCCTCCACAAATTGGGCAGTCTTCTCCTCGTAAAGCGAGGTCCGAGATCCACTGCGAAAGCTGTAATCGATCAACTCTACGCTTAACTGAAGGGGAATACTTCATCAGCCCTGATTTGAGCCGGCTCACGTCATTTATCCGTCTTTTAACAGAAGCTAACTCACTGCTAATCATTTCATCTTCCCGTTCGAGAACCAGCAGCTCGCCACTTGCAGCGCGAACAGTTTCAGGGCTTTGTACTGCCTCCTCTGGGTTTCGTTGTAACACCTCCCTAGATGCCGCCACGAACAATTCAGGGTCTGAATCTTCTGGAGGAGTCTCATCTATCAAACCATATTCCTTAGCGACCTTTAAATGTCCATAAATATTCGCGGTCCAAGTTTCTGATACGCCCTTTGCCCTCTCCCATTCTCTTTTTAGTCGATTCAGGCGGCGTTCAACTACCTGCAATCGTTGCCTGGCCGATAGTGTTTCCATATTCTCGGCGCCGAGAATATAAGGGAACCATGTTCGCAGCCGTTGTCGGTGTTCATGCGCATGCGTCTTGTAAAAAATGATATTCTGATTTGCAACGATATCCTGGCTCTGGAAAACAAGGGCCATCAGATCTCGAAACCCCAGCCTCGCACTCCCGATACCATCTTCTTCAGCGCGAGCGAAATACGGCACAGAAGACATTGTATTGAGCAAAATTTTGACGCCCTCTGTATTTTGATTCGGTGTATCGATTAGCAGAGGCATAGTAATCGACTTGCCCTGCAATACAAAAAAATCGTTAGATCCTGAGTTACCAGTAGGAACGCGCCGACATAGCAGAATTTCTTCCACGTCAGTTTGTACTACCACCCCGTACCAGGAGGCATGATCACGAATTGTATCAATTGGTATATTGCAATCACTCGAGGCCAAGCAGTAGTCGATGATTGGGATAATTGCTGACTTTCCAGTGCGCGAGCCTCCCGTGATAACATTAAGCGATCCTAACTCGAATTCGACCACCCGGGGTAAGAATCTTGTAGCTTCAGGCCAAATAACTAGCTTTTTGAGTTGAAACTGCATTACAAAACCACCTTTAGGTATGACGCCACCGTCAAAGCATCATGTTGTGAAAACCACTGACCTAGTATCTCTGCTTTCTTCCCAAGCTTCCGTGCATACTCACTCATTGCTCTCCCTTTCTTTGCCCGCGGCAAACTCTCTCGAGCATATATCCGGCCAGAATCTACGTCCCAGACTAATAGGCCTCGCGCAACTGCGATATCGATAGCATCCATAGCATTAGCCCTTCGAGATATAACCTCCTGATGAACACCTACCAGCAAATCAACTTCGCCTTTTTCCTGAAACCCGCGTACGTATGATTGCAAGTTTGGGCGATTTCCGCTTATCCTTTTTGTCAATCTCTGGTCGGTAAGTAGGGCGTAAGCAATGAAGTGTAAAATCCCAACTGGGGCTTCTCCCTCCGGGTGGTACGTCCTATACGCTTTCGTGAATGACCAAAGAAGATAGGCGCCCACTACCGGCGTATTCCACATTTTGACCTCTTCAACCAGAATACCCAACGCTATTCTTCCTCACTATCCGAAAAATGCGCTTTCCAGTCCGCATGCCAACCCAGGACCGGTTCATCCGCTAGTGCATGATAAGTACCGGGTATCGTACATTCTGGAGGCACCATGTCCCTGAGTGTTTCCTGTCGACTCATACAAGCGAGATACAGTAATTCCCCTCTGTGTATGCTGGAAAGCTCAGTGCGGGTCAATTCAAAGCCCCTCCGCTCATTTGCCCAGAATCTGCTTAGTTTGCGTTCAAAATCCACTGCACATTGCTCATCTAGTATCCCGTTTTCTATCCAATTATGGCGATTGACGTTCGCTCTCAAGTAATCGGTAATTGCTTCAATTTTCCGGTCCTCAGTCAAACCTATAATGTCCAGTTGTTCCAAATATGTCGGTTGGCTCTCTAAATGCGCTTGGATCTCGGTTCCCTTTGGCGGTTGATTAACGCTCACATCAATAAGCTCTCTACTTCTCGCGCGTGAGAATAAGGTAATGAATTTCTGGTTAAACTCATCCCAGCTCACTAAGCCGGAGTTACCGCCCGCTATGCGCTCAAGCAGTGTACCTACCAACCAGCCTGATACACTTTCGATTAGGAAACCAATCTGTCTCTCAGGAACATGCATCGTCTGTAATGTTCTAGCTATCTGATCACTTAGTGCTCCTTCATCTACTTCCAACTCAAAGCGAACAAGGATTTCCCCAAATAAATGGCTATTGTGATTGATCAAATAGTCGTAATAGCTCCAAATTGGATGTTCTTTCGCCAATGGTTCTAACTGAGCTCTAACTCTACCAATTACAACTTCCGCCGATGTAATGTCTTTCACCTCGTGAAAGTCATCTACCAGCCCACGACGCCCAGATTTATTTGCGAAAAGGATAAAGCTGGTTCTGGCGACTTCCAGGTCCCCCTGTTCTATAGACCTAGCCCAATTATAGAATGTCTTCCAAAGATTTTCGGATTTATCAGTTACTGGATTACCGCGGATAGATGATTTATCCTCTTCAGAAATGGCCGTGCCATCAAACCGCTTCGTTGAAACGTCACCCAATACTTCGACGCCGACTACATCCCCAGGGCCCGCTCGCAACAGGTGTAGCAGTGCCCTAGGAAACTGAATCGTATAACCTAATAACTGACCTGGTGCGTCTGAATTCATTTCACTTTCTTGTATTTCCGACTAAGTTTTAAAGTATGACCTAGTTCTGTAACAACATAAATCGGCGTATTTCTCATTCGACAGCTGTATACCCACGCCCACATCCAAACTATTTGTCACGCATTAGAACACCACAACTGTTTCCACGCTGAATGATATGCCAGGGGATACCGGCTACAGCAACCCGTGCGCGTCTAGGCATGACGAATTCCTTTTCAACCGGATTATGCGACAAACAACCTAATTGTCTGGCAAATGGTAGCAAGCTATACAAAGAAAACCCTACATCATAAGATTGTCAATTAATTCTAAAGTGGTCTGTCCCCTATTTTCCGCTTCTCATCACAATTTTGAAAAGCATCGTATAAATCCCCTCCTGTTTATTTGCAGTCACCATAATCGTGTTGTTGAAGCAATTTACCATTCATGTCATACCATTTATATACACCGACGCGAGTACCGTGATGAAAATTACCTTCTTCTTTGGGCTTTCCATCCTTCCACCAAGATCGATAGGGACCATGATTCTCGCCCTCGATGCAGTGAGCATCCAGAGTTAATGTTCCATCTTCTGACCACGTCTTTGTGTAGCCATGGGCCTTTCCATTGCGGCATTCAATTTCAGCAACAAGTGCACCCTCTCTACCGTAGACCTTTTTCAGTTCTTTACACATATACCTAAATTCACCAGTTAGTCACGAAACGGTGTATATATTGGAGGTTCGTCAGGATGTGGAATCCCGCCATTTCGGATACACAGTGTCCTCCTATCTGCTGCGCGAACCTTGCAAGCTCTCACCACATCTGCTCCAAGATTTGACCATGCAAAACATGCGTCATCCTCATCTTCCCATCGCAAGTAACAGAATTCGTCGTTCGTGCAGTTTTCTATATCCTCTTCGTCAAAATCAGCGGCAGATGCTGAGGAGACACCCAACGCAGCTAATATGTAGATTGCTACTGGAACTGACCCGGTTCCTTGAGTCACCAAGCCAACAGCGATAGCAGCTATGATCGCGAGCATTACGTAACTAAAGAGTTTAATCTCTTCTTTGTAGCATTCGTACAAACCTTGTAATAGTAAAAGAGTTCCACCGATATATGCTACCAATGTAGTAACTACAACGCCGGTAGCCACTGACAATGCCCCGGCTCTCGCGCTATCCTCAAGGAATTGCCCCCAACCAAGCATTCTAGTAATTGGTGAAATACTAAGACTACCACCATTCGCTCCACCGGATATTTTATACGAGCCACTTCCAGTATCTAGATCTAAGATGATATAGCCTTCCCCGATCCACCCATTTAAATTGATTTGGTATTGATGGGTGGTAACGACATTCCCCGCCAGCACTGCATTTCGGATCTCATCCTCTGAGAGTTCGGCCAGTTGAATAGCGACCATCGCTTCACTGAGGTTGTTCTGGTCGATGGTGTAGATCTTCTGCCCTTCGGCACTGGCTATTGCGAGTGCCTTCACTGCACTGACCCCTTCCGCCGGGTTTTCTTCGGTAGAAAACATCTGCTCGGGCACTAAATACTCCATCGCCGAGTATCTTGATCCAATGGCCTGGTTGAACTGTATCCATTTGTCGTTACTGTTTTGGTTCTCTACGGTTTGGCTGGTGACTAGATCCACATCCATCACCAGTCCACTGAATGACACATCTCTCGGTATTCCAAACCAATAACTCGTGGTGATATCGGTTCTGAATGCGCCATAGCTCGGTGCCCGGAACGTGGTGATATTGGCGCTCTGTGCCGCGATCTCATCCTGGATATTGTTCAGTGCAAAGTAGCTGAAGATGGTACTACCCAGGAGGTCTCCGACCACTTGATGCTTGGTGAGAGTAGCCAGTTGTATGTCGTCTTCACTTTCCAAGATGGCTTTGGTTTGCTCCATTTGTTGCTGTAGACGCTGGGCTTGTTCTGGACTACTGCCCTGTAGATCCAATGCCATCGCCCGGTATTCACCCGCAATGGGATGGTTTATTGATCGATGCCAGCCTTTGGCGGGACTGTAGAGCCCTATGGTTTCATACAGTGTTGCACCCATGGTGCCTGCACCCGCGGTCTGTTGTACTTCGCCGTCTATCGTGAATTCAGCGGTTAAGTTGATCAGGTAACCGGGGAGCGAGTTGGGCAGCTGGCTGGGGTCAATTTCTCCGGTGACTGAGTCGGGTTCCGGGATATAACTTGCGATGATGTCTTCGTCTGCCTGGCTTGTGGGTTTGAATGACATGGCCAGGCCTTTACCGGCCAGTTTGACGGTGGGTTCAGTGATGGTAATCAGTCTTGCCCCTTCAGCGCCCAGGTTTTCCGTTGACAGGGTGTACTCGAATTTATGTCTCAGGCTCTCTGGGACATCACTGAAATACTGCTGCCTGGAAACCAGTTCGTAGGGTAAGCCAGCTGACAATGGTTGTGAGGGCAGAATTTCAATGTCTTTTAGTCCCAGCACCTCGCCCACAGTGGCATCGGGGTTCTGGTTGGTGATGTAGTCTTCCAGTTGAGTTTGGTAGTTTTGCAGTTGGGTTTCTATACTGCCTTGTGGCACATTCTGTACCCAGCCTTCGGCCTCATTGACGGTGGCGCTGGCTTCAATATCATCAATCAGGCTCTGAGCATCAAAGGGTACTGCGTCTTGTAAGTTGTAACCCTCGGTATACCTGTATTGTTTATAGGAGGCATCCATCGCAATCCAGTGGTCACCATAATGGTTCTTCATGCCCCGTGAGGGTTCAAAATCAACATAGGCTTCTACCCAGGTGTGTTCCAGGCGCATGAATTTATCGATGCCATCGAAGTTCATAATCACACGGGGGATGCCGCCCTGGCCCATTAAATTACCGGCGGCCTGCATGGTTTGCACATTGCCTACCCAGTTCATCAGTTCGGCGGCGGGGACTTTAATCGAGCCGTAGGCGTATCGTGCAGGTATACCCGATGCTCGCAACAATGCAATTAACAAGCTCGCCGTATCCATGGCATTGCCGCGCTTCGTCTCCAGGGTCATTTGGGCACCCTGAATGGATCCATAGCTGGGAATAAAGCGGATGTTATTGTGTACCCAGGTATAGATATCTACCGGGTTGTGGTTCAGTTGGGCGACCAGCTCGGCGATGTCATCGGTGAGGGGCGATTCCAGTGTGGGGTCAAGGTCGGCCTGTGTAGGCCCGTTATTCTGGGTAAACGCATCTTCCCACAGTTGGGGGTTCATCTGGTTCGCGGCGACTTGAGTATAGTTGGCGAAGGGGCTTATTTTTAATTGGGTGAGCAGGTCGGCTGTGTTGGTTGCCGGTGCCCGCACGTCCTGGCTGGGGGTATTGAATGGCAGGTTTTGGGGATCAAAAGGTGCATTGGGGCGCTTGAAGCGCTGATTCTGTAATTCGTTCGTCAGGGATTCCAGGGCGATGTCCTGATCTTCCTCTGAGTCGGCAGTATTGAGCGTATTTAAGGCCTCCATCAGGGCAGTATACTTGATTTGAATCTGGGATTTGGCGGCATCGTGACGATCCAGTATCGTTTGGGGCAGGTTTTTGGCCACAAGAGAATCGCCAACGGCGTCCATTTCCGCCATGGCAACCGCATAGGCACTCTGGATATCCGTTTCCAGTTGGCTTAACTGGGTAATTTCATCACCCGTTATGGGATCATCGGCGGTGCCAAACAGTTCATCGAAAAAGCCAGCATCCGCTTCGCGCTGCGCTCTGGAGGCGGGCAGTTCTTTGGTGACCTTGTGCTTTAGCTTATCCAGCCGGTGGGCTAGCTTGCTGGATGCCGTTTTTTCTTTACTGGCTTCCAGCTCCGCCTTGCGTATTTCCTGGGGCGTTTGTGTTTGGGCCATGGCCGTATTGGCGGGTGTGAGATAAAACACAAAGGTGAAGAAGCTGGCGGTTAACAGGGCGGTGGCTTTGGCCCCAGCGCCGTGGCGAAAGCTTTCCAGAGTAATTGTCTGCATGGGCTGGGTCCTTAACGTCCTTGTTTGAGCTGAGGGTGTTTTTGGGCGCGTGAATAGACTCATGGGTTCAACTCCCCCAACAAGGCCAGCAGGGCGACATCGAGCGTCCACCTGGCCTCCTCAGCCTCAAACACCTCGGAATCTGCCAGCGGGGTGACGGCATTCAACAGCGCGTCTACAGCGCCCTGAATATCACCGGATGATCTCGCGGTTTGAGCCGCTTGGGCATCACCCAGAACATCGGCAAAGTCATCGTCATCCGGATAGTTCCCGACCAGGGCCTGCAGCAGAACAATGCCATCGCCAAGGAAGTCACGCGGCGCTTCGGAGGGCAACAGGAGCTGGGTTTGGCCGATCTCGATAAGTTCATCTTCAATCTCTACCCCCACAGTAATATCCATCACCGCATCCTCGCCATCGAGCAGTTGGGCGTAGAAGGTGGCCTGGGCGCTCTCGAACTCACCCAGCATCACGTTCCAGCGCCAGATATTGGCCAAAGAATCCACTTGCGTCATGGTGGGAATCTGGTCGATGGCGGCCAGGTTTTCAGGGAGGTCGAAGAACACCTGCACCTGTACTGGGATTTCCAGGCTGGTGACCTCAACACCAAAGGGCAGGATGGCACCCTGGCGCACGGGGAAGCTGTCGGGCTGGATGTAATCCAGGGCATACAACATCAACTGGGAATAGACATTGGTGCCCCCGAGCAAGGCGGCTTCATCCAGGGTATCAAAGCCTGCGTACACCGCGTTGCCTCGGCCATAGTGGTAGGCCACCACGGCGGCATCGGTATCCGACAGGTTGTAACACTCTAATTCCGTGGTAGCCGTGCCCTTCTTCGGATTCACGTAAGCACCGAGTACTGAGGCGCCGCAGCGCTCAAAGTCGAGCTTGGTGTGGGGATCGAAAATGGTTTCAGGCCAATCGGGGCCCAGTGCACCCTGGGGAATAATCACCCCGTCGGCTTGTTGGTCTTGGCCGGTGCTTTCTATACCCAGCACTTTTTCAATGTGGTTGTTGCGGCGATTGAAGGCACCGGCGATGTACAAACCCGCACCGGTGTTAATGGCCTCGCCCAGTTGCTGCTCCACTTCGGGCAATAAACCCACCTTCTCGGACATCAGGGCATAGCTATGGTAGTTGCCGCTATAGAATTCGCGGGTGAAATCTTCGGCGGTAAAGACAATGGTGTAACTGAAGCCTGCAGTATCCAGCAGATTACGCAGGTAGCTTTCCTGTAGGGGCAGGCTGGCAATATCTGATGTACCGTTTTCACCATTCCCACCGGGCTCATCCATCAAGATAAGCAGGCGGCCCCGGGTACCCAAGCCTACGCTAAATTCTACGGGAGGCAGAGACACGGTAAAGGCGGCAAAATCCAGCGTCGTGATATCTTCACCCACCTGCGCTTGCAGCAGGCAGGCATAGCCGCCAGGGGCCAGATTGCCAGTAGCATGCAAGTGACTGGTGTTGTATTCCATTCCGGGTGTAAACACCAGTGATTCGCTATCAATACCCTCATCGAGTTGCTCATCCACATTCACCAGACGATAGAATAACTGGGCGTCGACCGATACTGAGGCAGAACGGTTGTTAATCTGCTCAGAGCAGGTCACCGACTGGCCTCGGTACACGTCTGGCATATCCACGCTCACCGAGCCCACCAAATGGGCCAGTGGCTGCTCAATCACACTGAACAGGGTTTCACTGGTAGCCAGTTGTTCGGTGACCGCAGCATTCCAAATGGTGATATTAGCGTAATACAGACCCGCTGCCGCATCATCCAAGGCCAACAGGTCAAGGTAGGTATTCACCGCCCCCGCTGATAATTCATTGATAACAATATTTTTGCTGTAAACAACGACGCCGTTGGGGCCGGTAACCCGCAGGGCAGCCAACACCGGCGCTTGTGTGGCATTGAGCACCTCGTTGATCACCTTGGAGGCCAGCTGCACATTGGCATAAGGCGTATAGATTTGCTGGTCTGTAGAAATTTGCGCACCGTAGGCATCCGAATACCCTACTTCTACTTCCCCATCCGAGGGCAGAATGGCAAATGCAGCAACTGCCTCAGCTTGCACCACGCCCTGGTCATTTTCGACCTGGGCAAACACTTGATAAGGCCCTGCCGGGTACAGCCCGGTATTCCAGTTGGAATCCGTATTCTGCTGGGCACCGGCCAGAATACTGACGACTTCACCGGTGGTTACCTGGGCAATAAAGCTGCCTTGAGCAGTTCTGATGGTGACATTGATTTCACCGTTGGAGAAATCGGTACCGCCATTGCTGACCAGGCTATCGATATCTACGGTTTCATTGGCCAGATAGGATGGCTTGTCAGTGCCTGTCGTTAAGCCGATATCACTCACCGCCGTGACGATGGGAATATCGATGGGGCGAATGAGCTCTTCACCGGTAAAGGAGTTGGCGAAGTGGAGTTGTGCAAGATCGGCTACGGGGCGTTGTTCGCCTAGCGCCAGACCGATAATGCCGAGATCCATTTCAATGTTACGCCCTGAATTGGTAACACCCACAAGATCCCATTCATAGTGAACCGTGCCATCGCCCAACACTTCGCTGGTATCAGGGGTAATGGAAACGCCTAGCATCTCAACATCTTCAGGGAGTGTGAGCTCTACGCCAACATCCAACCCACCCAGGCGTTCCAGGGCCCTGGGCATATAGGCCATGACCATGCTGGTAGAGCCCAAGCGTGTGCTGAAATACGCACCCGACCAAGAGCCGTTACCGTCTTGAGTGTTCAATAGATAAGTAATGGCATTGCGCACCATAGGGTCTTCGGCGGAAGGGTTGGTGTAATCCAGGGCATAACCCACCCACGCCGTGCTTAGCGGGTCACTGCCAGAGTTGGAATACTTGCCCCAGCCACCATCAACCCGTTGCCGATTGCGCAGCAACTGGGAAATATAGTCTTTTGCATCGGCAATTTGCGTCAGAAGCATCGGGTCAGTGGTCACCTTTTCAATTTCCGACAAACCCATTAAACGGAAGGCTACGCGGGTGATTTCACTGTCGTTGTTTTGGTGCGAGGCGAGGAAGTAGCTGGCAACGCTAGGCAAGGCACTTTGCAGCGTACTGACAAAGCTGCTATCCAATGCCGAGATGGTCACCGTACCCAGTACGTTGGAACTATAGTCAGTGAAGGCCACGCCCCCATTAATGACAGCAATGCCGTAAAGGCTAATGGTATTATGGTTACGGCCAACCAAGGCAACCACTGATTTATCTGGCCGAATCAAATGCAGTGCTGTTGGAGACGATGCACCCGAAGAGGAATGATTCTGAGTTGATACATAGTAACTCTCGCCATCGCCCACGTTGGCTATCTGAACGGGACGAAAGGCCATTCCATCGGCAAAAACCGATACGTTACTCTGTGGGTCAACCGCCAGTGTGTTGTAGCCGTAATAGTTGGTTGCGAGTAAAACACCGCCATCACCACTCACAGTTAGGCCCATCGGCGCATTTAATAGACCGCCAGCAGTGAATACAACAGCATCCAGGCCGGTAGTCACCTGCCAGATGCGATGGTCATTGTAGTCTGTAATATAGAGGTCACCATTCCAGAAAACGACATCGCGCAGCCCTGACGACGTCAGATAGACCTCCTCGACCGTACCGTCGGTAAAGATCTTCACCAGACTGGTCTCGGTCGTGGCGTACAACGTGCCGTCCACATCGACGACTACATCCATAAATTGCCTGTTATTGCTATCCAGATAAAGAACTTCACTGGTACCTTGCGACACGTCAACGCGTTCGATCATGCCCTGTTTGGCAAGGGTCAGGAAATTGCCATCCTGATGTAAGCCCCGGGGCCGACCGCGAGAAGTATTCAGTACAATATTAGCGCCTATCTGGTAATCCAACAGCGATTCGCCTTGCAATGCCTCATCTGACTCAATGAGGTCCACAATGGCTCGAGTTGTAATGGCGGTACTGCCCTCACAACAGGTGCTTAACCAGCCCGTTTGATGATCTCTGACCCAGTAGACACTACTGCCCGAGGTTGATCGACGAGACCAGAGATACTGTAGCCCCTTCAGTTTGGTCCGGTGCGCGCCAGCTTTGTCAGGCCACTCTGTGAGTGCCCACGTTGCCAGAAGCTGTTGGGTACGGATGAAACTGTTTGAGTTATGAGTGATGCGCATTCGGCCATCATTTTGTTGCGAGCTGGCAATCACGTTAAATAGAAAGGTTGTGTCATCCTCATCAATTGTCGTAAACGGTAAGGAGGACGCCATACCCACCAAGGATTGCGTTTGTATGTGGCAACCCAAACACCGGTTTCGGCGGTGCCACGACGTGGCCTGGTCACCCACAAACTCGCTGCCGACACGCACCGCTTCAATGGCGCGCTCAAATAGCGGATCTGTGGATGAGCCCTGGGTAGTATCAACACCACTTACCCTAAGAAGCGCGCCCGTCTGGTTATCTCCTTCGGGGAAAACGTTCTGATCGAGAGAGAAGTCCGCGATAGCGACATCACCCACATAATACACACCGAGTATTTCTCCCGCGTCGGGCAAGCCTTCGTGCACCACTTGTACCGATAAATGGCCGGCCTCTGTAGGCACCCATTCACCGAAATCAAGTGTTGCTACATCCCCGGAAGGCAGTTCATCTGCCGAGACGGTGCTGGTTACCAATTCGTCACCGGCTTCATTGGCTAAAGTAAATGCATAGGTTCCCGCCGCCAGCACGTCGTTACCGGTGTTTACCAACAAGACCTGCAAGCTCACGGGGGTTTGTGTACCTGCCTGGGACAGTGGCGGATCAAAAGTCAGGTCACCATCAAGCTGTATCGACGGCACAATATCGATATGCGTTGAGTTACTGTTGAAAACAACACCGCCAGGCAGGTTTTGATTGATAGAACCGGGCTCTACTAAATCTACCTTTACCAGGTATTGCCCAGGAGCAAGCTGACCGGTGTTATAGGGGAAGGTAAGCACCTGCACCTCTCCTGCCTGAAAGCTCACTAATGGGTCTGTAACGGTTGTTCCCGGCGTGTACGGGGCCACATCAGCGACCCATTCGCCTTCAGCATTAAATACTTGGGCCCGGACCAGTACGGCGGCCGATTCTGATTCGAGGTTTTGTATTGACGCCGTAAATGTCGCATCTGCATTCGCGCCCAACACACCCGCAGGCGGGTTCACGTAGTACACTTGCCAGCCCTGGTTATTCACCGCCTCCAGCGTCAGATCAAGAAAATAATTGCCGAACTGTTCTACGTTAATAGATTGTGTAAAGGGGCGGTAACCGGCCTTTGTGGCACTCAATGTAAAGGCCAGCACATCAATATCGGTGATCGCATAAGCTCCAAATTCATCACTGAGGATACCCAACCCGGAGCCGTCAACATCCAGCACCACACCCTCGACAAGCTCACCAGTAGCATCAACAATGGTGCCGTGCAAACTGATGGCGTCGACGACTTCTCCATTGTCGGGTGTCAGTGACACAGCCATTGCCACCTCACCAAAACCGCTCACTGTCACCTGATTCGTTTGAGCCAGATAGCCTATCGCGGAGACTGCCAGAGAAAATGAGGTATCAGTAATACCACTTATCAAAGCCACACCATTGGCCGCTGTCGTGACGGCAATGGCCCCTTGCACAGCGTTGGCGCCTGCGATGGGTAAGCCGCTTAATGCATCTCGAACGGTGATGGTTAAGGCAATAGAATCCGCCGCGTTTTCATCGGAGGTGGCATACAGGGGCAAATCGCCCATCGCACCTGCGCTCCCGGCCGGATAATTCAAATTGTAACTTGCACTGGTGTAGCCCGCTGCAGATATAGCCAAGCTATGGTCGCCACGGGCAACCTCGGCAAAACCAAACAAGCCAGACGGCCCACTGACAATACTGCCGACTCCATCCAGTGACACATCAGCGCCTGCCAGAGGAAGCCCCGTTGTGCCATCCACAATACGTCCGCCAAGGTCACCCGGTGTATCATCAAGCACCGTCCCTATGGCGTTAAGTTGTATTCTGTAATCGTAGTTACTCCCCGCAGTTAGAGAAACTGCGGACGAAGACGCATGGTATCCTGCTGCGGAAATAGCTAGCGAATACGAGCCCTCATCAATATCACTAAGAAAAAATGCTCCCGCGCTATCCGTTGAAACTGAGTAGTTGGTTGTGCCACTCAATAACACCTGGGCGCCAGCCAAGCGCAACCCCGTGGACGCGTCAACAACCGAGCCGCTGACCCTGAGAACGCCGTCGTCTTCGGCCAGTGGAATGGCACCCAAATCGTTGACACCGCCTTGTAAGACCAGAGATTTAACAGTGGGCAGGTAGCCCGCTTTTGAAAATGCCAGGTTAATCGACGAAGCACCCAAACCAACCAATGAAAACCGCCCATAGGCGTCGGTGAGCGTATTGACACCAGCGTTGCTACTGGAGCTGACCTGAACACCCGCAATAGGCTGTGAGCTGCCAGATAAAACAAGCTGGCCAGAGACCGAAGCCAGAGTGCCGCCTTGTTGGCTGGCCTCGTATTGCAGTAGCGCCCGCAGGCATATCGCCGTGGAGAACACGTCCCCCTGCCAGCTACCGCTAACCGCCTGGCCGTCCAGCACCCTGTCTGCCAGATCGGAGAGGTCCGCAGAGGTATTGGTGTTGCTCAACGTAGATAGCGCAACGCAGGGGCCAAAAAAATCAACGGACAAGGGTGTGGTATTAAGCTCTGTATTTATCAAAAAGGATCGCGCATCCCCGATGGCTTCCGCCACCGTGGCAATAATGCCCTGGTACCCCAGTAGAAGGTTTCGAATACGGCCCGTAAGGTACACAGAATCGGTGGTGATATAACCCCATGCGCCGGTATCTCGCTGCGCATTAATCATATATTGCACAGCAGCAAAGCGCGTATTGGCATCGAACGCACCGGCAATTTCCAGCGCTTTAATCGCCCAGTACGTATCGTAGGGCGTACTCTGAAAACCGACCTCGTTACCAAAGCCCCCGTCCTCATTTTGTCGCTCTAACAACAACCCGGAGATCGTGACCCCATCAAGCTGAAGAATGCCAGCGATGACTTTTGCGGCGAGTAGTTCTGTATCGCTGCCCTGTGCTTGCGCCAGATAGCTTGTTAGCTGTGACGGATCGAGGGACGCTGGCTCACCAATAAAAAGACGCGTTGCCAATGCTTCCAGTGTGGATTGTGTCGGGTTGGCGATATCGGATTCAGAATACACACCGCCATCGGCTTGCTGGTGTGCGCCAATCCAATCCGCCCCGGGGCCCGCATGTAGCGAGTGTGATGTGAAAGAAAGGAGGAGCCCAAAGAATACGGTATAAAGAAAACCAGATTTTGGCATGCGCAACGTCCTTGATCAGCAAATTTCGTGGACGGTACGACTTTTATTGAAATATTCGTGCTACCGCCTGAGTGTTTTTATGCTCGGACAGTGTTTTATATAGAAAAAACCAAGTCAATTACACGCGATTACACTGGGTGGATTATCTCGGCCAGGAGCAGACGCCCAATGTTTCACTACAGTAGGACGCAACGACATCAACGCAGCAGCGGCCCGGCATCCACTGTAGTGGAATAGAGGCATAACTCTCTGGCCATAACTATTCTGGGAAAGGTCACCACCACTGTCGGCAATTGGAACAATTTGGCACTGTAATGCCGTGTAATGTCCGTTTTGCAGATTTACGTATAGTCTTTCTTTAAAAGGAGAAACCTTATGTTGATGAAAAATGTATTCGGCGGTATCTTTTTCCTTTCCCTTGTTACTTCCGGGTTAGCTGGTTGCATAATACAAAACACACACGATGCCAGCGAGACCACGTCCGCACTGGCTAACATGGACGGTATTTTGCTACCTCCGGGGTCACACCCGAAGGCCCAGTGCGGAATCCCCGGCGTTATTAGCTACCAGCCATCACCAGCAGAAATCGAACGAGACAACATCTACCAACTAGCAACCTACGGGGTTGTTTACAAGGATTGGCAGACTACAACCTGGGGCGCCAACCCACCGGCGCGAGGCTACAACATTGGCTCTATCCTGGTGGATACAAGTAAGAATTTGGGCGAGCAGATCGTGTGTTGGGCACGCAATAGCGTCATAACGACTGGTAATGGCACCCAGCACGGAGAGGTGCGTTTGATGACCAATTACCTTTCCAATGCAAAAGTCAGCAGCTTGAAAGATAGAAGCACCCATTCCTTTAAGCTGTATTCCACTCTTGAGCCCTGCTCGATGTGTGGGGGAATGATGACTCTACAGTCACTTCATACAACGTTGTACGGTCAAACCGATCCAGATTACGGGGATGGAATACAGCGTTTAGAAGTGGACACACACCCTGCGGGTGGGTTTTGCCCCTATCCGCGTGGTGTTTATTCAAACGCGAGTAATCTCCCAATTCGTCAGCAAATCGATACCGCCTATGCTGCATGGCAAACCCAGGGCAACCGCGGATTAACTATATGGTTAACAACCCCTGAGGCGAAGGAACTATATCAACAAGCGATTAGTCAACTCAGCAGCTGGCAGGTAGCTTACACCGAAAACCAAATCGTGAAAGATAAGGCGCTGGATTATTTATCAAATACGGTGCCCACAAAATACACCGTACTTCCATATACAGTGGGTTGTACCGGGAATTAGTTGGTCAGATATTCAATTGATGTTGAATCGTGGAATTGTGGAATCTTTCACCAACGCATAATCCAACAATGGAGATCTCTATGTTTGATAAATCACCAGTCTTTTGGCTCTTAGTTGTTTTATTCCCTTTCACTTGCAATGCCTATGCGGCCACCCCCCCTCCACTGGAAATGATGATAGATGAGGTAAAGACCGCCTTACTGGAGGTTTCAAAAGTCTCTGCAGCACAGAAACACCTACCCAGATTAGACAATATTATTCTGGAGCTCAATGTAACTCAATCAAAAAAAATCGGAGGCAAGGTCAATTTGTTCATAGTGACCTTCGGGGCTGACAAAAACAAAGGTTTGACCAATACCATTAAGATTACTTTACAACCGCCCTCCTATTCAGAAGGCGATGCACTGCCCGTATCTAGCCTGGGAATGTCTGAAGCTCTTGCCGATTCCATCCTGGCTGCTGCCTACGCCATCGAAGCCGCGAGCAGAGGCCTTCCTAAACTGGAGGCGAAGGAGGTCGTGAGTAAGATAATGTTTGTTATAACAGTGAATGGCGAAGGGGGTATTGGTATTGAATTCCCTCCATTTGATCTTGAATTTGGAGGCGGGGCATCTACAAAAGCAGTCCAATCCATCACGGTGACTTACAAAGTAAGCTGATAGGAGGTCGCATCGAATGACAATAAATAGACAAATCCTGATAGCTGTTATATGTGTCGGGGCGTCACAATTCGCATTCGGACAATCTTGTGGTACTTACCGATTTCCAGACCGATCAAATTCGTTGGGGACTGCAATATACGGATCCTTAGCAAAAGTATATGCAGATGCCGCAGGCCGCCAATATATGGGGACAGCAACGGTCATTGACGTTACAAGGGGCTTGCTGATTACGGCGTCCCATGTTTCGAAATATGGCGATGCTTATGTGGTTTTTCCACACCTCGGGGATGACAAACTCAGAAAAGCGATTGCGGTCAAACGTGTCCCTCAGGCTAATGGTACCGAGGAGTTGGAAGGCGATTCCTGGAACAGAGTCAGGGATATACTCATTCTTAAACTAGCTGAAGACACGCCGGGTATTCGGAGTGTGGAAATTTGGCCAGAAGAACTTGATTTGAGAGACAGAGAGTTCACCTTTTTTGGTTTCAATGGTAATTCAAAAACTGCGATAAAGGGCGAGGCGAACGCAAGTATCCCATCTCCCCAAAAGGCAGGGCTAACTGCTGAATGTACCCTCGAGTTTAGAGAGAACGTTGAGGCTGGTGACAGCGGCGCGCCCGTTTTCGATAATAGGGGCCTACTTGTAGGGGTGGTAATTCAACAAAAGAATGAACATCGTAGCGGAAGATATGTTCCCGCGTACTGCTTTCAGCATTTGGTAATGGATGCTATCGATGATCCAGCCATTGATTTCGATGATGGGTCGACCAAAAATCTGGCCAGTAAATTTAAGAACAGCAACCTCGGACTTTTGAAACAGAAACTACAATCTCAGCCCTACCCGCGCTCGGGCAACGAGATCTCAAATATCGAGCTTAGCGCATTGCTTCGCGCAGCCTCCTCCAATGATAACTACATAAGAATGCTAGATTCACGACATGACTGCCCGTTGAGGCAGGCGATTATACATCGAGGCATTGACTATGACCTGTATGAAGGCTATCTCTACGCGAGAATGCGTCTAGCGGGGAATTCGCTACGGGATGAAGCTGATCAAATCGCTTCCTTTTCAATGACCGACAGGACTGACATAGGGGTTTACTCCAGAATGGATGCCACGGCAGCTAAGCTATATCGTGCATACATCGCCAATCAATTGAATCCACCGGCCGTTAATCGTAAGGCGACAATCCATGAGGCGCGATTCCCTGTCGGCGCGGGTTCAGCCACTAGCCTAGGCACTGTATTCAAATCGCTCGCGGATGTTGAGTATAGAATTGCACAATACGCAGTGGACCCCAGCCCTCATATTCAGGAAGCCAAGTCGGCCGGTGCGGTTGCCGCGTTATTGTCGACGCAGGGCCCCACCCGAGGATCTGCGATGGCCACCATTGGGGATGCCTACCTGATTACGGCAAATAAAACCCACCGGGAACAGGACTATTTCAGGGCCAGGGCTGGGTACAGCGCCGCATTAGCGGAGGGATTTGATCAAAAGTGGGTCAAAGAAAACTATAAGGCGACCTATCTCACGCAGTACAATACTGCCTCGGCCGAGGCCTTAGATAATTACACCCCACCCGAACAATTTCAAAAATTGCTTGCTGACGAGCTGGATGAGAATAGCGTACGAGATAAGCTGGTCGAAATCGTAGAGCAATCCCAAGTCTATACATTTGTTCCCCTGAATTGAATTCGGGAGGTAGTAAGAAGTCTCCAAGTTTGGCGCCGCTAGATTGTTGGTTTGGTTATCCTATGGTTTGACTGCGGATTCTACTCCTAACAATAAAATTGGGAATGCGCACTTTTCTCTCGGACTATCCAATCGCGTGGGCCTCACCTGTACCCCGCACCCCGTACTGGGCGTGTAATCGCGTGTAATGTAAATTTTCCACCTACAGAACTATTCTCGAGTTAAGAAGGTTTAGATTTTGATGCGAGACTCCTGCAATGGCTGTAGCCTCGATAATTCAACGTTATCTAGCAGCCAAAGAAAGGTTGCAAAGGTCTGGTGGGGGTATAAGTTATGAGGCTCATTTTTGTCCATGGTTGGAGTGTTACACATACTAATACGTACGGCGAATTGCCAGCGAGTTTAGTCGCCAGCGCCTCGGCACATAATCTTGAAGTTGATATCACGCACATTTATCTTGGAAAATATATCAGCTTTAGAGACGAAGTCACCCTTGACGATATCGCGATCGCCTTTGATACGGCGTTGAGAGACCTGCCGGGGAACGCAAATACGCTTCAGCCGTTTTCCTGCATAACGCATTCCACAGGTGGACCGGTGGTTCGACATTGGGTAAACAGATTTTATGGTGCGCGAAAGCTATCAGATTTACCCCTTGTGCACCTGGTCATGCTCGCACCTGCAAATCACGGATCAAGCCTAGCGGTTTTGGGAAAGAAACGGGTTGGCCGCATAAATTCATGGTTCCGTGGCATAGAGCCAGGCCAGCGTGTTCTCGATTGGCTGGCCCTTGGTAGCGATGGGCAGTGGTCACTCAATGAAGATTTTCTGAGTTATCGCTCGGCAAAGCACAATTTCTTTCCCTTTGTATTAGCAGGCCAGGGTATAGATACCAAATTTTATGACTTTGTTAACAGCTACCTTGTCGAACCTGGTAGTGATGGTGTGGTTCGAGTAGCCGGCGCTAACATGAACTTCCGTTATTTATCGCTTATTCAATCTGAGATTCCAATTAAGCCCCGTGGGAATGTGCTAAAGCTGGAGTATAACGAGAGACGTCCAGTGAGGCGCCCTACCCCTGTTCCTATCGGGGTGTTCTCCGAGTTTAGCCACTCCGGTAGCAAGATGGGAATTATGGCTGTCAAAAGCAAAGCTCACTCTCATCAGCTTATTGTGTCTAAAATATTGCAATGTCTGTCGGTGACAGGGGCTAATGATTACGCACAGGTAGGTATCGATCTCGCTCGGATCACAGAGAGTGAGCAATATAAAAAGCCTGCTGGTAAATCTGGAAAAATCAGTCGTTACAGTATGCTCGTATTTAGAGTTCGTGATCAATCGGGCAACACAATAGGGTATGAAGATTTTGACATTCACCTGCTCGCTGGGAAGACCTATCGAAGTGACAAGCTACCTACCGGGTTTTTCATCGATAAGCAGCTGAATAAAGAGACTAGCTCTCTGGTATATTTTGTTGATGCTGACAAGATGTCGGAATTAAGAGACGGCTGTTATGGATTGCGCGTCGTTGTACGACCGCAGAAGGGATTTTCATATTACGCTACTGGCGAGTTCCAGTCGGAAGGACTTCCTATAGACAGTGTATTTGCGCCCAATGAAACAACATATATCGACATTACCATGAATAGAAATATCGACAGGAATGTATTCCATTTTTCCTCTGCAAAGGAGCCGCGAGAGAGCTTTAAGAACACCAAGCCATCGAGACGTAGTACATCGCGATAATGCATTAACCAATGCGGCGGGCCTCGTAATGAGAAAGGACATGAGCAGTCACCATGGATTGAAGACACTGGCACGACTGGCTATGTATTGCCGTACTCATACATTTAGTCAGGTAACGTCTAAACAAATATTCAGTTCTAACGGGCAGCCCCGCTACCAACAGGAAATCTAGAGCACGCAGCACTCTTCCTACCCTATCTCGCCTGGCCTGGGACCCTATTCCGATTTGAGCGCTCATCTGTAGTTGATATTTTCAGCAGGTGGTAGAACCAAGTAGAAAAATCAATTTCGTGCTCCAAGGAACCTGGAAGCCCTTCAGTTGCCCTAAAGATTTCTCTTGCTACTCCACCAGGAGAGGGGATGGCAATAATTTTCGGAGCGCTTTCCAGATCCAATAACATCTCGTATTCATCCCAAACGCCTTCCATTCCACCGATAAAAACGGCCGCTTCGATCTCGTAAGCACTGAATAAACGTTGCCGCATCAGGTAAAGGCTGTCATTCCGGTTATCGTTAACAGCATCGATGTAAGTTACATTGTTAAATCGCTGATTATCCTCCGGGTACTGATCTTCAAAAAAGCGGCTCTGGAATAGACAAACCGCATGGGAATACTCAATTTCGAGACGTTCTGCCGCAGCCCATATCATAGGAGTAATCGCTGGATGTCCACCCCAGACAAGCAATCGACGCCCCAATACCACCTCTACGAGTGCCGAGACAGCTTCACGGATGAGGAAAGGATCAGCAGTCTCGTACCCCTGCCTACCGGGGAGTGGGACACTTGCTGACAAAAATACCGCCCCCATAACTATTCGCTGTCCCAGGCGGTAAAGTCCCAGCCAACCGATGATAATTTCATCCACCGTATCAGTGGAATATTGTCACCAAGCCAGTCGAGATGCACACACCAACGAGGCATGACGCCTATAGCGTCATAAATTAAAACAGCGGCCTCGCCATCAGCATCATCCGCGATGTCATTCAATACTTCGGCAGACGGTACTCCAATTGTCGGATATGCCAGCACTGTTTTGCCACGCGGCAACGTCACGCGAAACCTCCGCATAGGGCCTGCTTGCTCACTTTTTGCGCCAATTTCGCGTAGTGCTGTATCGATAGTTCCAGCCAAATTTGCATATCGCACGGCAATGCTTTTACTGCGCAGCCCCTCAATCGTCTGGCATATCTTCTCCAATGCCGGCGTCTTTAAACAATTGTCTCTAGTGATATCCTGATCACGAAGTTGCACATTGTCAGTGATAGCCAGACCGGGAACCATATCTACGCCCGGCCATCCAACCCGTAGAATGGCCGCCCTTTTATAACTGGCTTTCCCGAATTCCTCACGAGTCCATCTGCTGCCAAAGTAGTCGGCGGTATCCAGCATTATCATCACATCTGATTCGCAGAGCCTGTGCCACAGAACTTCCTGAAAAGTCTCACCTGGCCGGACATCATGAGTATCAAGAAATACGTCAAACTGACGAGCACTCAACTTATCAAATAATTGCAGGGCGGCTTCTCGTGACTTTTCGCGTCGGTAGCTCAGAAATACGCGCCTCTGCTTAGGTAGAAGGCCTAAACACTCCATCACTGCACTGGCAATCGCCGCCGGACGATCCGCACCCGAATATTCCATCGCATTAACGTGTGAAACTTCAGGAGGTAGCTCAGCGCTGCAACGGGTCAGGAAGGAAACTATTGGAATGACGGGTGAACTGGACCTGACGCTTTGTGGCCTCACAAATACTGGAACGTCCCCACCACCGACAAAAAGCCCTACAGTTGCAATCGGCAGTGGAGAAAAGCTCTCGTCACCCATTAGGATCTCGATATCTATCCCAATTGCTAAATCAAGGGTACCAGCCAGCGCCGCAATAGCTTCCCTGATTTGGCCGTCGAAATTATCGATCGATCCAAAAACTACTATTCTATAGATAGGATTCATCCGTTTCCTGCGCCAAAACCAGCAATAGGTTAAAACCTTGTTCAATTGTCGTTACGTATATCTATAGCCTCTTCGATCCAATCCGCAATATTGTCGCTTATATGGGTGTATACGCCCTGACTCGTAGTTTGAGAAGGATTTTTTACTTTAGCGATGCTGGATAGAGCCTTTCCACCAACTGTAAACCCATCAAACGGATTATTTCCCTTGGTAGATTGATTACCAGCTGAATCCTTGAGTTTATGGACACATATGCCTACAACGCCCTTACCGGACTCCCAGGCCTTTTTAACCTCATATTTAATCCACTTTCGACCGGCAGTTTTCGCGCCGACTAACACAACCACGCAGGAACGGCCATTCATCTGGCCATCTATCCATTTCTCGATAGCCTTATCACCACCCTTTTTGACCGTTTCCCAGTCATTGTCAGCGGCAGGCTTATTTCCCTCAACTGCGCCGATATTTCGAACCTGGGACGCGCGCCAATTATCTTTATCGTAGTGGAAGCTGTAGAACACTTTACGAGCCATATTTGGTTTCCTTTAGAACAATTAACATCGCTACTACTATTATTCCGTACCAGATGTAGCAGTGACAATGCGGATTTACCGCAATCCTACACGCCGCATACCACCAATGCGATTACACGAGATTACACGCCGGGAATAGGCGCAATGGCAATTCCGCAAGTGTAATTCTCTGTAATTCGCTGTAATGGAAAGCGCGCCCATATGCGGTCACAGTCACCGCTCGACTAACACGCAGGAGCAAGAAGATGGAATTCAACGTACCCCAAGGTGGCAGCAGTATCTGCCACATAGACGTATACCCTGAACTACCTCAGAATGGCGCCGCCCAGGACTGGAGACTGGTGAATACTTCACTGACACCCACTGAAGATGTGGATAGTTTAGACGTTCAGTTCGCGTTAGCGTCTTCACCTCAGGAGCGTCAATCAGAACGTATGATTTTGGTATTTTCAATCAGTGAAACCGTGCAAACCCCCGAGACTTCCTGGCGCTTTACTCAGGGCGGCTTGATGTATTGTGAAGGGCAGGCGGACATTTTGGATGATATGAATTTCAACATTAGCAATGATGGGAAGGTGCTAACAGCGACTGTGAAATGCCTTACGGACCTGGACATGAGTTTCAATTTTAGTCTTATGGCGCTGCATAAAGACAATGTATCTGGGGAGTGTAAGATTTTTGGGTCTTCGGATCCGGGTGGAACAATTTTGCGACGCTAGAGACCGTATTGATTGACGTTGGCACAGCGATCTACAACTCCAGCCTGCGCTAGCAGGTCGGAGAATTGTGGCTCCGCGCACAGAGGATCAAACCAGGGTAGGCTGAACCAGATAGCACCAAAATTTGAATTCAAAGCCTGCTCTATCTCAACCACTGCCGCAATGTTCTGGCCAGCCAATGTATAAACCAGCGCCGCGCTGAAGGCCATCTGCGGCCGTTCCACTCCGTTATGTTCGATGCGCCTAAGCACTGCGATAGCCTGCTCAAAAAGCCCCATCTGGGCCAGGGATTGTGAAACAAACATGAGAACGACGAGATCATCGCTAGCACTTTCTTGTGCCACCAGCTGACCATACAGTTGTTCTGCCGTTTCTTTGTTGCCCAGAAGCGATTCTGCATCAGCCATGTTAAGTATTATCTCAGGTTTTCTACTACCTTCATTATAGGCAATGGTGAATTGTTTTCTAGCATTCGAATAATCGCCTTTTAGCATATAAGCCAAGCCCAAGTCATTGTAGTTTAGAGCATGTGGTTGAACAGCAAGGGATTGTTTAATACGGGCGATCGCTTCATCCAGATAACCCCCCTCCATTAATATCATCCCCATAGCGCCGAGAGTCCTTATGTCATTGGGGTAGAGGTCAAGAGATATTTTTAATGTCGCGATAGCTTTTTCTGGCTTTCCCCAGTCATAATAATTTGCTCCCATACTGTAATAAAGCTCGCGGCTTGGTTTAAGACCCACTGCTTTCATATAATAATGGTCGGCTTTTTCATACTCAGTCATATAAGAGAACAGGTCGCCATTCAGTTTATTGATAAGCACCTCATCAGCGCTCAGTCCTTCCATCGCCTTTACTTCTACCGCCGCCATTTCGTAGTCCCTTCGGGCAATAGCGACCTTAAACCAACTCTGCCTCAGTAATACTGAGTTTCCAGCCCAGGTCTCCGCGTGTGTCAGTATCGCCTCCAATTTATCCAGATAGGCGACATCCCCACTTTCATCGTACATTTCCAGTGCGGAGTGCGCGTATAAATCATACAGGGGTAAAAATCGATTAGCGTCACCAAGCAATACCTCCAGCCGACCCAGTGTCTCGCGTTGCACACCCCCACCCACGTAGGATGCCTGGTACAACTTCAAATACTCCCTAAATGCCTCCTCCGTAATAAGTTCGCTCGCGTCTGGGTTGGCTTTGCTGTTTGGATACAGCTGACGCCACTGACGTTGCACGATACTGTAAGACTCTAGCGTCGAATCCACCAAAATGGACGTGGCACGCCGTTTGAGCACGGCAAGGTTGTCACCTGACAAACGTTCGATGGTTAATTCGCAGCTGCTTTTTCCGCAATCCAGGGAGGAGGAAATAAGCTCATCTGCTCCCACAGCTCGCGCTATCTCTGCAAAGCTGCCCTCGACGCTGGCAACTTCCCCCACGCTTACCAGCGCCAGTTTTGGGGTGGCCATCACACTTTGCTGCAGAGCCTGCTGGACTGTGGAACGGATATTCAATTGTTGTTGGTCATTTAACTCACCGGGCATTTTGATAACAGTTGGCAACACCGCCACATAATTGTGTTGTACCGGATGCTGCAACCAAAGAGTTAGTCCAGCACTCGCTGCTACTATAACTAATGCGGCGACAACTAAGGTGGTAGCTTTCTTTCGTGGAGACATTTTTGCGTTTGCTTTCGACGGTAGTGGTGTTTCGTTCTGGGTGCTATCCAACCAAAACCGGTGAAAACTCTGGGCTGCCTCATGACTTGAGGGTCGCTTCGAGGAATTTTTCTGTAACAATTGTCTCAGGAAGTCTTGCAGCACCGGAGTATTTTCTCGCTGACCTTCGAGCAGGCTCGTTGCCAGAACCCCCAATGCCAGGGTGTCC
Source organism: Gammaproteobacteria bacterium (assembly GCA_003645535.1). Lineage (GTDB taxonomy): Bacteria > Pseudomonadota > Gammaproteobacteria > Pseudomonadales > Porticoccaceae > HB2-32-21. The sequence goes on from QNFP01000003.1 coordinate 49,733, forward strand.
ACATTGGTATCGGAGCCTGACTTTGCGATACCAAAGTCTGTTACCTTGGCAACACCATCGCGGCCAATAAGAACATTTTCGGCCTTCAGGTCATGATGCACTACCCCTGCTTCGTGTGCGGCAGCCAGGCCCGCTGCTATCTCCGCAAGCCAACGCAGCAATTCTACGTAATCCACACGTCTTTCCCGCAGGTGTATGTGTAGATTTCGACCGTCCACATACTCCATCACCAGAGCAAGACTGCCATCTTGCTCTATGACATCATATATTTGAACGATGTTAGGATGGTTAAGCTTCGCCAAGAGTTGCGCTTCCTGGCGAAGGTGTACTTGCCAGGAAGCGCTGGACAAATCTCTACGTATGTATTTTATCGCTACCTGGCGTTCAAGGCGTAGGTCTTTGGCCAAAAATACTTCGCCCATGCCGCCACGACCAATCGCCTGCAATATTTCATATTTCTCTGGGGGTGGTACGTTGTGGCCTGGCGTCATAGCTGCTAAGCGTACACCGCTGCTGCAATAGGCATCTGGTAGGCAAGTTGCTGTCCTTTGTATATTTTAAACCGTGGGCAACCAAAACGTAATCGCCCCTTGCCCCGTTCCACCAGATGCTCAGATTCTAACGAAACGTCCGAACTTTCGGCGAATTGCTTACGTGCCCGAAAAATCAGGATATTAATATGTGCCATATCCATGCCCAGATCTTTTGATAGCTGGTCATTGGCGATCCAACCCTCAGTATTCTGGTCCAGCCCATGCTGTGCCGCCATTGCGCGGATACGGGCAAGGTGTAGTAGTAAATAGTGGTGTGTACGCTCGCCCATATCCAATGTTTGCTGCTGCCGCTCTAGCCGTAAAATGGTATTTTCTTCGTCAAGGCTCAGGTCGAATACAAACTCAAAATCATCCAGTTGATTCTCAGCCAGTGGATACAACTCTGTAGCGTTTTCACATTCGGCCAAGAATATCTTCCACTGCTGGCCGTTACAGAACAACAATTCCCCATGCTTCAATACCCTCTCAGACTGTTCGGGGTCGGCATCTTCTACTCTATGGCTCAACCAGCAATGCCTGTTTTGAGAGTAAGTAAGCGCAATTTCAGGATGACCTTCATTGGGAAGAAATGTATAGGGCTTCAGCTCCACAGTGGATGTGTCAGGCGTATTTGCCAGCAGCAATGAACGCGGTGGGGAGTCATCCACAAATTGCCAGGAATCCCCATCAGGGCTTCCGAAAAAGACTTCATCACCGGCTACAATATCTACGTCTTGACTAGCTGTGAGGCGCACACCAGCCACCCAGGTCCCGTTCCGGCTCAGATCCCGGACCTGCCAGCCTTGGCCGCTCCATTGAAACGCGGCGTGAATTCGAGATGCCGTCGGACTAGTAACTGATGTGTCCACTTTGTCGGTGCTACGACCAAAGGTGTGGTGTGCTCTAAGAGGGTGAAATCGATTGGTGTCAGTGTCAAGTATTCGTGCCATTTTGCCGCTGCTTTATAATTGTTGATAGTCGTCCGATCGTGCCTCTTGGAAACAATTCAGCCCAAAAGCCAACCTACTCCGAAACTAAAGCAAATTGACCTGTTTCGCAACAACGATGTGTAATTACGTGTAATGGAATTTACGCTGATGAATAACGATAATGCAGTTGTGCGGGATTTGCGCATCACCGCGGACAGGGAGGTTCGCAACTTTCCTGTTTATATGAGCGCCGTAATCCAGCCTTTGTAACCGGGGGGTTCAATATGATGCCCCTGCGAGCAGAACATACCAAAGATACGATTTGAAAAATCGCTCCCAAGCTCCAATAGCAGTTGGTTGATGTAGCACCGGCTCGAGCCATTTGCGGAAATGAATATATGCCCGCCATAATTCCATGGCAATACACAGTCTGTCAGCCAGAGAGCCAACTCCTCAGGGCTGAAATTTTGGTTTCCATGCCCGAAGCCTATGGTACTTCCCACACTCTGTGCGGAAATAAACAAGTTTTCGCCCTGTGCGAGATTCCCTGCATAGGAATCATGTTCCTGATAGTGAAAAGGCAAGCCGTATATACCACGATGATAATTGCGATATACCTTGTCTACCACTCCTACAGTTTCAGTATTAAGGTTGAGAATCAAACAATTTCCCCTGTGATGATGTCGTAATGGAGATTATGACCTATGGTCCAGAAAAATCTGGCACATCAGCTCTGAT
>QNFP01000004.1 GCA_003645535.1 Gammaproteobacteria bacterium
GGGAACCTGGTGCAATATATCCAGCGGTATCTCAACACTTACACCATCTTCACTGTGACCGGGATCGAAGCGATAGCTGAGCCGGTAGTCTATATCTCCCCAATGGATGACTTTGGGAAACTGCGCCTCCTCATGCTGGGTCGGCGCTTTATTTACCAATAGTTCACGGTTGATAAACAATAATCGAGGACTAGCCTTCTCGGCAGTTCTTCGCCAGCGCTCAAAGGTCGGTAGACGCACCACGGCCAGAGGCACTCGTTGATCAGAAAACTGGTAGAGCACTGCATCGTCGGCAAGGATGTCGCGGCGACGCATGCGCTCCTCCAAATCATGGAAATGCGTAAGCAGGTCTGCATTGTGTCGCGCAAACTGCCCTCCGCCTGGCTTTTCTCTTCGGCGCTTTCCGCCACTATCTCGGCTACCACTTCGACCACCGTTTTGGCCCCTGTTTGGGCCCCTGTTTGGGTCATTAATGGATTGAGCAGATTTCAAATACGCGCCTTCGACCAAAGCAGCCTGAATGAAAATTTCTCTACACACCTTCGGATCAATAGTCCCATACCTGACCCTGCGCCGCTCTACGATAGTCAGGCCATAAAGTGTCTGCTTTTCATAGGCCATGACCTGCCCATTACGGCTATCGTAATGTGGCTCGCTATAATTTTTTCTGACCAAATGGTCAGCTAACGCGGGTAACCAGTCTGCATTGATTCCCGCATTGTGATGGCCATAAAGACGCGATGTTTCGATCAGCTCTGCACACATCACCCACTTAGGTGGTTTCGCCGCCAGTCCGGAACCGGGAAAAAGATAGAACTTGCGATTGCGCACGCCGTCATATTCTCGGGCCTCCTGCCGAAAGCCGACGTGGGCAAGCAAACCTGCTAACAACGCGCGGTGAATATCGTCGTGGTCCACTTTATTCCTCTGCACATTGATGCCGATCTGCCGGCAGTCGTTGTGCAGCTGGTGATGCAGATCCCGCCATTCCAGCATCCGCATGTATGAAACAAAGGATTTGCGGCAATATTTTGAAAATTGATTTCTTGAAAGCGCCTGTCGCTGCTCCTCAAAATGATCCCACAGATTTAATATACTGACGAAATCTGAGCTCTTGTCTCGCCACTGTCGATGTTGCTGGTCGGCCGCCTCCCGCTTATCAGCAGGCCTTTCGCGAGGGTCCTGAATACTCAGGGCAGACACGATTATCAACACCTCCCGGACACAGTTCTCTCGCTGTGCGGCGATCAGCATTGTTGCCAGGCGTGGGTCTACTGAAAAATGCGCCAACTTGCGACCAGTTGCCGACAGGCCTTCCTTTTTATCGACCGCCTTTAACTCTTTTAACAGGGCAAATCCATCGTTAACCTGGCGATTGTCCGGGGGTTCTAAAAACGGGAAGCGACGCACATCACCGATACGCAGGCGCAACATCTGCAAGATAACAGCGGCCAGGTTGGTGCGCAGTATTTCCGGCGTGGTAAATAACGGCCGTTGCTCATAATCGTCCTGGCTGTATAACCGGATACAAATACCATCACTCAACCTGCCGCAGCGCCCGGCGCGTTGATTGGCGCTGGCCTGAGAAATAGGCTCAATGGGCAGTTGCTGGACTTTAGTCCGGTAGCTATAGCGGCTGATGCGTACAAGACCGGTATCGATAACATAACGTATGCCCGGTACCGTCAAAGATGTTTCAGCCACATTGGTCGCCAATACCACACGAATACCGCGATGGGGCTGAAAAATACGATTCTGCTCCGCCAGGTTTAAGCGTGCGTAAAGGGGCAGGATTTCCACATGGGGAAATTGACAACGGCGTAGACTCAATGCCGCTTCACGAATTTCACGCTCGCCGCTGAGAAAAACAAGTATGTCGCCTTTTTGGGGCAGGCCAAGTAACTCTTCTACTGCGGCGTTAATCGCTTCATTGACATCCCGATCCTCCAGCATTGGACGATAGCGATACTCGACGGGATAAGTGCGCCCGGACACCTGAATGACCGGGGCTTCATCAAAATGCTTTGAAAACCGCTCTACATCGATAGTTGCCGAGGTAATAATAAGTTTCAGATCAGGACGCTGGGATAAAATCCGTTTCAAATAGCCGAGCAGGAAATCAATATTCAAGCTCCGTTCGTGAGCTTCGTCAATAATGATCGTGTCATAGCGGTTTAGAAAACGGTCGCGCTGGATGTCGGCCAGCAGTATACCGTCGGTCATTAATTTGATCAGCGTATGGTCGGTACTGTGATCCTTAAAACGCACCTGATAACCAACTGCTGCACCGAGTTTCACGCCAAGCTCATCGGCGATACGGCTGGCAACCGTGCGGGCGGCAATGCGCCGGGGCTGGGTATGAGCGATGAGGCCGGTGACACCGCGCCCCGCCTCAAGGCATATTTTAGGTAATTGAGTAGTTTTACCAGATCCGGTTTCACCGGCTACGATGATAACCGGGTGCGCAATCAGCAATTTGCGAATCTCATCCCGCTTGCCGCTGATGGGTAACTCTTCAGGATAGGTGATCGCCGGTTTCTGCAGGCCGCGCATATGCGCCAACTGACAGGACTGTTCAATCTTCGTTTGAAGTTTTTCTAGTTGGGATTTTTTTTGCTGGGCTTTTTCTAAGTGGTGCTTTTCTGATTGGGCTATTTCTAATTGGGAAGGTTCTAATTGGGCAGGTTCTAACTGAGCTTTGTCCAATTGAGCTTTTTCTAATTGAGAAGAGCCCGGGGCTTGCGTAGAGCCCCGTCTCATCTGCCTGGAGAGTTTGTCGATTTCCCTTTTGAACCGATAACGATCTCGGTTCATACAAGCCGACAGATGCTTTACAAGATCCCGGGGGTCAGCACTATCCCCCGCGGAATTATTTCTCTCCGTCATTACCTGCTAGCTAAATAGTCGATAAATTACCTGGGAAATCAATCGATCACTTGGTAAGAAGCGCCATACCTTCGTCGAGCCCGCCCAGGGTCAGTGGAAACATACGCCCTTCTACCAACTCACGAACCCGCTGTATGGTTGGCGTGTGCTCCCAGTAGTCTTCTCGAACCGGATTTAGCCAGACCACTTTGTCGTAAATATCGGTTAAGCGTTCCATCCATATCGCCCCGGATTCCTTGTTGTAATATTCAACACTGCCGCCGGCACTTTCAATTTCATAGGGTGACATGGAAGCATCACCAATGAAGATAACCTTGTAGTCCGATGCATATTTATGGAAGACATCGTAGGTCTCGGTTTTTTCCTGAAAGCGTCGGAAATTGTCGCGCCAGACAAAGTCATAGAGCATATTGTGGAAATAAAAATACTCCAGATGCTTGAACTCGGTACGCGCCGCTGAAAACAGTTCCTCACAAACCTTCACGTAGGGATCCATCGACCCGCCAGCGTCAAAGAAGATCAATACTTTCACAGCATTGCGTTTTTCCGGCACCATTTTAATGTCGAGCATACCGGCATTTTTTGCAGTGCAACGAATGGTGTCATCCAGATCCAGCTCTTCCTCGCTACCAACACGAGTAAATTTACGCAAACGCCGCAAAGCTACCTTGATATTACGGGTACCCAGTTCAACGGAATCATCGAGATTAGCATATTCGCGTTTTTCCCAGACTTTGAGAGCTTTCTTTTGCTTGCTCTCTCCGCCGACGCGAACACCTTCGGGGTTGTAACCGTCATTCCCAAATGGGGACGTACCCTGAGTGCCAATCCATTTATTGCCACCCTCGTGCTTGCCCTGCTGTTCTTTGAGTCGTTTTTTAAACTCCTCAAGTAACTTTTCGAGACCACCGAGGCTTTCAATTTTGGCTTTTTCCTCATCACTCAGGGATTTTTCAAATTCCGAGCGCAGCCAATCTTCGGGAATCAATGCGTCCAGAAAGTCATCGAGAGATTCCAGCTCTTCAAAATAGAGCGCAAAGGCGCGATCAAATTTATCGTAGTTGGTCTCATCTTTGACCATGCAGGCCCGCGACAGATAATAGAAGTCGTTTATGCTAGCAAAGGCGATGTGCTTCTCAAGAGTCTCCAGCAGAGTTAACAACTCGTTAATGGAAACCGGCAGTCCGACTTTGCGCAGCCCATAGAAAAAATCTAATAGCATGTGCTTATCTTCCCTTCTATTAAGCTTCGCGGCGCGTCATAAACGCCAATCGTTCGAGCAGATGGACATCTTGCTCATTTTTTAGCAAGGCACCATATAGCGGTGGTATTGCCTTGGTCGCATCACGACCTTTGAGGATGTCGTCTGGAATATCGTCGGACATCAACAGTTTGAGCCAGTCTACCAGCTCCGATGTTGACGGTTTCTTTTTAAGGCCCGGAATTTTCCGCACATCAAAGAAGATATCCAGCGCTTCATCAACCAGCTTTTTCTGAATGCTAGGGTAATGAACATCAACGATTCGCTTCATGGTGTCCCGATCCGGGAAATTAATGAAGTGGAAGAAGCAACGACGCAAAAAGGCATCGGGCAATTCTTTCTCGTTGTTACTGGTAATAATAACGACAGGACGTTGTTTAGCCACAACTCGCTCACCTGTTTCGTAGACATGAAATTCCATCCTGTCGATTTCAAGCAGCAAATCGTTGGGGAATTCGATGTCGGCTTTATCGACCTCATCGATCAGCAACACCACCCTTTCGTCAGCAGTAAAAGCCTCCCACAGTTTGCCCTTCCTGATATAGTTTCCGATGTCGTGGACTTTGTCGTCGCCGAGCTGAGAATCCCGCAGGCGAGATACCGCGTCGTACTCGTACAAACCCTGCTGAGCTTTGGTGGTCGATTTAATATGCCAGCTGATCAGTGGCATCCCCAAAGCTTCAGCCACTTCTTCTGCCAACATGGTCTTACCCGTGCCGGGTTCCCCTTTAATGAGCAGTGGCCGCTCCAGTACTACAGCGGCATTGACCGCCATTTGAAGATCTTCTGTGGCGACGTAGCGCTCTGTCCCGGTAAATTGCATATGGTTCCCCTAGCTGGATGATTGAATGATTAGTATGAATAATTAGAAACAGTGTATTTTAGCGTTACCGCTGCATTGATTCCAACCCCTGGGCGATATCATTTGGATAAACCCCATACAATCAGCCTTTGCCGTAACTACGGCCCTGCTACCATTGGCGTTCATAAAATAAAATTTGGCAGTATTGTTACTCTTATGAGGGATCAAACCATTCAAACCACCGATAACACATTCTTCGGCCATCCCCGTGGCCTTCTGGTTTGCTTTATGACCGAGCTTTGGGAGCGTTTCAGCTTCTATGGTATGCGCGCCTTACTCATTTTTTATCTCACTGAACACTTCCTGTTTGGTGACGACAAGGCATTTCTGATTTATGGGGCGTATTCTGCACTGGTTTACGTTATGCCTGTCATTGGTGGCATTCTGGCAGACCGTTACCTCGGCTCAAGAAAAGCTGTAACTTTTGGCGCTATCCTCTTGGTTATAGGGCATTTTGGCATGACACTGGAAGGCCCGCCCGCAACTGTGACCGGTACGATAGTCGAGCGAGACCCCTTATATCTACAATTTTTCTATTTGTCTCTGGCATTTATCATTACCGGGGTCGGCTTCCTCAAAGCCAATATTTCCACCGTTGTTGGTGCGCTATACGAGACCGATGACCGGCGCAGAGACGGCGGCTTTACAATTTTTTACATGGGCATAAATATCGGCGCCTTTTTTGCCTCAATATTATGCGGATGGCTCGGCCAAACCTATGGTTGGGCCTACGGGTTTGGCCTTGCTGGCATCGGCATGTTGGTGGGTCTGGTTGTCTTCCTCCGTGGTCAGCCGCACCTCCAGGGCCGGGCTGATCCACCCTCGCCCGCATTGTTAGCAGAAAAGTTAGTGGGCGGCGTTAGTCGGGAAACTTCTATTTATTGCGGCGCTATTGCCGGTGTATTTGTCATCTGGCAGTTAGTGCAACACCAGGCGCTGGTCGGCAGGGCCCTGATGGGCTTTGGAGGACTAATGCTCGTTGTCGTCGTTGCTTACTCTTTCCTTAAATGCGATCGCACCGAGCGCCAGCGCATGTTTGTCGCCTCAACACTTGTTCTTTTTTCGGTGCTGTTCTGGGCGCTTTTTGAACAGGCCGGCTCCTCGCTAAACCTGTTTGCCGATCGCTCGGTGGATCGGGTGGTCGCTGGTTACGAGATACCCGCATCGGTGTTTCAATCACTCAATGCGTTTTTTATATTCCTGCTGGCGCCGCTTTTTGCTTTGTTATGGACCTGGCTCGCCGCCAGAAACTGGGAGCCGTCAACTCCGATCAAGTTTGCTCTCGCTATCCTGCAGGTAGGTCTCGGCTTCCTGGTATTGGTTTTCGGTGCCCAAACAACTGGATATGGCGAACCAACCCCGCTGATCTGGCTGGTATTTATTTATCTGTTGCACACTACCGGCGAACTTTGCCTTTCCCCAGTGGGTCTCTCTATGATTACCAAATTAAGCGTGGCGCGGGTGGTGGGCATGATGATGGGTGTCTGGTTCCTGGCCTCAGCAGGCGCTAATTTTATCGCCAGTCAAATCGCCAGGCTGACCAGCGCAGAAACGCGAGAAGGCGAGGTGTTGGATCAAACAGCTGCATTAGCCCAAACCCTTGACGTCTATACGCAGGTGGGCTGGTTCGCGATCGGGGTCGCAGCGTTCCTGTTGCTGATCTCACCATTGTTACGTCGCGGCATGCACGGTGTTCATTAGGGATGCCTATTAGGGGTGCCTATTTAGTGTGTCTGGTTAATTCGCATCGATGGATTGCAGACAGAAACCTCGGGCAAAGTTAAGAACTCGCATTTTGCGGCTGTCCTGCCGCAGGTACTCTCTTACTCTTGCGCCGTCGTGTCCGCTTTCGCAACAATAGCCACAGACACAGGTCAAGCAAATAAACTGCTACGAAAAAAAACCCGATTGGTCGTATGCCACGCCATACACCATTCTCGGTTTGCGGCTTAACCATTTCAAAAAGACTAACCGCCCAGGCGGGGGCAATATAGGTCATGCCCGGGTAAGGAAAAGCCGGCGTCAGCAAGATAGCCATCACTAATATCCGCAAAAAAGCTTTCACCGGATGCCATGGAATAATACGCGTCACCCACCAGAGCAATGGCATGAACATAAAAACGCCAAGGACATAAGCGACAACGCCCCAAAAATAATTTTCCATTGTATACATAACTGGTATCCCCCAGGGGCCCACAACCCCACGACGCTGTCATTGCCGTATATTTTTGCGCCTATATGCCGACTATATGCCGCCTATTACGCCCACTTCCCTTAAACCCGCTCTTACTAACCCCCTTCCGACTAAACCCCTTCCGGCTAAACCCAGTGTACGACGTGTTCCTCGAGGCTGTCCGGGTGCACGTATTGCTCCGAAATGACGCGCCCACTCACCGATACGCCCGCTTCGCGTACGCTCTGTGTAGAACCGGATACCAATGGGTGCCAGGAATGCAGTGGTTTGCCTTCGTGGCGCAAGCGATAAGCGCAGGTAGCCGGCAACCAGTCAACGGCATCGATATTATCCATGCTCAGCCGCAAGCAGTCTGCAACCTTTTGCAGGCGCTGGCCATAAGCCTTGCAGCGACATCGCTGTGTATCGAGCAAGTGACAGGCGACACGAGTAAAGACTATCTCACCACTATCAATATCTTCTATCTTTGCCAGACAGCACTTTCCGCAGCCATCACACAGGGCTTCCCATTCTGACTCATCGAGCTCGGTCAGGGGTTTGTGCTGCCAAAATGGTGGGCGATCCATCAAAGTTTCTCATTTTTGCTTCTAACATTTTGCATATACACGTCTTTTTGCGGTGGCAACTGCAGGTAATAACCGTTTTCATCAAGCGCCTGCAAGACTTCAGTAGCGCTGGAAATAGCCATGCGCTGATCAGGTGTCAGGGCCATAGTCATTGCCAGTTCGTACTGACCAAAGCCACTGAGCAAAGCTTCCGGTACGCGGCTCAAATCGTCCTCATGTCTGACAAACAGATAATATCCCCTTTTTGTCAAACTCTTATAAACGTTACATAGCACCTTCACCGGCCGCTCACCTCCAGGTCATTAGCCGAACTGATCATTCCGATTTGCCCGCCCCTCCCAGATCCAGATTGGAAACATAGCTCAGCAATTCATTACCTATAATTGTTTTGCGCCAGCTATTTTCCATAGTCGGGGGCAACTTTGCCTCACCGGCAACCGCTGTATGCAGAAGATAGGTAAGATCGGTTTTGCGGGCCAGCATTTCTGGTGCCATTGTCAGTGCTCGCGCTTTATCCTGGACAATTTTCTTGCAGGTTTTTAGCGTGCCACCCTGCTCCTTCGGCACCGGTTTTGGTAAAAGTGTGGGCAAAAGTGCCAGATCTGTACTCAGCCCTTCTTCGACCAACGTTACCAATTTATCGCCATAAGTTCGCACCACCCGAGGATGAATGCCATCCCCACCCCTGGATCGTGCACCTGATGACTTTTTTCCCGATATTTCCGACATTCCCGATGAGAGGAGTTGCCTGTCGCGAGGTTGCTTTATTGCAATCTGTAACAATTCCTTATCGGCAACGATCCACCCCCGGGGCCGATCTAATTTTCGCGCCTCTAGTTCCCGCCAGGTACACAGCGCCCTGAGAATCGCCAAACTTTGCCGATCCAGCTTCCATGCCCCCTTAACCCGCAGATAGTATTGCTCAACAGGCACTTCCTGCTCTGCGCCCGCTAACAACGCTTTCATATCCTCCTGCAGCCAGCCTAAACGACCACATGACGTTAGCTGCTCATTTAACTTCGCGTATATCGCGCCCAGGTAATGAACATCTTCTACGGCGTAGCGTATCTGCGATTCAGACAGTGGCCTCCGCAACCAGTCAGAACGGGTTTCATGCTTTTTCAGCACAGTACCTGCAATTTCTTTAACCAGGGCCTGATAACTTAGTGAAAAACCCAGCCCGATAAACGCGGCCGCTACCTGAGTATCAAATAGCGGCGTGGGCAATGCGCCGAGGGCAGTGCGCAACACTTCAAGATCTTCCGAGCAGGAATGAAACACTTTAATCACCCGCTCATCGACGAGTAAACCGACCAATGGCGCCAGCTCTTCAGCGGAAAATAACAGGGGATCAATCAGCCAGGTAGTCGTGCCATCACATAGCTGCACCAGGGCCAGACGGGGATAAAATGTATCGGTGCGAATAAATTCTGTATCCAGTGCTACCACATCGACTTGCTGTAACTGCTGCACCGCTAGCTGCAAAACTGCGGTAGTTTCAACCATTACCGGGTCAATAATCGCCGGATCAATAACTTCCGAATCAATCATTACCGGGTCGACCTCAGTCGGATTAACCACTGCCGGATCAACGTCAGCCGGATCAACCATTGTCCGTTCAACCATTGTCCGTTCAACCATTGTCCGTTCAACGATAGTCCGTACAACGATAGTCCGGTCGAATTTGCCGGAGCGACCGCCATTGGCGTGGCATCTGTTATATCATCCATATCATGCCAGAGCCTGCTCACACTAAAGCCGTTTGCGACTGTTAAAGGCATGAACCAGAGTGCCTCCATCGACATATTCAAGTTCACCACCCAGAGGTACGCCGTGGGCAATCCGTGACACCGTGACCCCCAGGCTAGCAGCCTTTTCGCCAATAAAATAGGCCGTAGCTTCACCCTCTACGGTAAGATTTGTTGCCAAAATTAGCTCTTCTATCGTTTCATCCACAAGCCGCTGCATCAGGTGATCGACACCGATATCCTCGGGACCAATACCGTCAATAGGCGACAGATGACCGAGGAGCACAAAATAGCGCCCGCGATAGCTACCAGACTGCTCAATGGCAAACAGATCGGCAGGGGTTTCCAACACACACAACAACTGCTGATCCCGAGCCGGGTTGGCACAGATCATACATTCATCCTCTTCAGTCAACGTCCGGCACTGCCGGCAACGCCCGACCTTACGACTGGCATCAACCAGCCCGGCCGCCAGCCGTTCGGCAGCCGGTCGATCTCGCTCCAGCAAATGTAAAGCCATACGCTGAGCTGACTTGGGACCGACACCGGGCAGGCAGCGCAGGGCATCTATCAACTCATCGATTACCGGGCCGTACATGGCAAATTCCTGGCAAGTTGTCGAAGGGGGTTCTGAGGCAACTGAACAATGCAAAATGGTATAACAAAGCCCAGTTCACAGGTTTATCAATAATTAAGAGGCTCTCGGCCTTAAATGAATTTAGCAGCCAACTAGAATGGCATCTTGAAGCCCGGTGGCAACTGCATACCTGACATCAGGTCACCCATAACAGAACTGGTATTTGTCTCTACTTTACGCACCGCGTCGTTAACTGCAGCGGCCAGCAGATCTTCGAGTATTTCCTTGTCCTCGCTGAGCAGGCCTGGATCCAGCGTCACTTTGCGCACATCATGACGCCCAGTCATTACCACCTGCACCATACCCGCACCAGATTCTCCCGTCACTTCCTTTGCAGCGGCTTCTTCCTGCAGTTTCTGCATTTTTTCCTGCATCTCCTGCGCCTGTTTCATCATGTCACCCAAGCCTTTCATATCAACCTCTCTGCTCTCTCAATGCATCCCTAATCAATGGGAATAACGGTTTCTTCCAGTAGCTTGCCACCAAAACGTTGCTCCAGTTCTTTAACCAGAGAATCGGCACGCAAGCTTTGTACTGCTTTCTCCTGTCTTTCCACCTGCTTGCGCAGGCGATACAGGTAAGGTGTTTCCACAGTAACGGGAGCTATCTCGATACTGACCGAAATTGTTTCACGCTGCCTGTCATCCAGGTTCTGATACAGATAGTCACCCAGCGCCGCAGCCAGTTGCTGCTGATGAGCTTCGTCGTACAAAGCACTGTGCGCCTCATCCAGCCTAAAAGAAAATTGCCCGCCACAATCTCCCTCGCCACTACCGCCGATAAAGGCCAAATTTACCGCCGTATTTAATAAACGACCACTGATCGCCAGTTCATGACAAATCTGCAACCAATGTTCGGCGGTAAATGTAGACACCGTCAGGTCACGCAAAGCTCCTTCGAACGCGGATGGTGGCTTTGACGAGCCCGCCATATCTGCGGATGGAGACAAATCTCTCGGCAAAGCAACGCCCATTTCCGGGATCAAACCCACATCATCCGAATGGCTGCTTACCTGCACCTCGCTATCCAGCGATCGAACTTCAGCCTTATCCTGAGCATCCGCAACTACCGCCCCGGCGCATTCGGCGGCTGGCTCCGGCAACGGATTGACAGCAAGTGTCTGCTCTGTCACTGAAGCCGCTTCAGACTTTTTTACGGCCTCAATGTCCCCCCGATCAGGGACATTCGTAACGCTCGGGTTGACCCCTGAAGTTTCAGGCGCTTTGCCCTGGGGAGGTTCAACCAGATCATCCACCACGGGCTGAAAAGCCAGCTGGCGCAGCAAAACCATTTCCAGACCACTTCTGGGATCTGCTGCCAACGGCAAATCTTTTCGACCCAGCAAGCATATCTGATAAAAAAGCTGTACATCCTCGCGGCTTAGTGTGGCAGCCAGCTGCCGTATTGCTTCCTGGTCACCCATACTGTTATCCAGTGCGCCCGGCACAGCCTGAACCACTGCCACCCGATGCCAGATCGATAACATTTCGCCCAGTGCGCCATAATAATCCGGCGCATGCTCCGCTAACGCTGCCACCAGCTCCAATACTGCTGGCCCATCACGCTCTGCCACCGTGCGACAGATATCCAGTACCACTGTACGGTCTATGGTGCCGAGCATGGCGCTCAACTCAGTTTCTATAAGCTTGCCGTCACCATGAGCTATGCCCTGGTCGGTCAGGCTCAGTGCATCGCGCATACTACCGTCTGCTGCCCGCGCCAGAGCCCACAATGCGGCTTCCTCAAAGGGCACATTTTCTTTGCCCAGCACCCCTGTGAGATAGTCGACAATACGCTCTGGACTAAGGTTTTTCAGGTTAAATTGCAGGCACCGAGAAAGAATAGTGACCGGCAATTTTTGTGGGTCGGTAGTGGCGAGCAGGAATTTCACATGCGGCGGGGGTTCTTCAAGCGTCTTCAACAGCGCATTAAAACTGTGTGTAGACAACATATGCACTTCATCGATCAAATAAACTTTATAACGACCGCGGGCGGGCAGGTACTGCACATTGTCAAGCAGTTCGCGGGTATCCTCCACTTTCGTTCGCGACGCTGCATCCACTTCAATCAGGTCGATAAAGCGACCTTCGCTAATTTCTATACATGCGCTACATTCACCACAGGCCCTTGAACTAACACCCTGTTCACAATTCAGGCACTTAGCAAGAATTCTCGCCAGTGTGGTTTTCCCCACACCGCGGGTGCCGGTAAAAAGGTAGGCGTGGTGCAGGCGATCGTTATCCAGCGCATTAATCAGAACACGCAGCACATGCTCCTGACCGGCCACTTCATCAAATGAACCTGGCCGCCACTTGCGGGCTAGCACCTGATAGCTCATAAAATCATTAAACCCCGAACAATCGCACTCTGAATCATTGAACTATGAATAATTGAACTATGAATAATCGCACTTTGAATAACCGCACTCTGAATAACCGCACTCTGGGTTTTGACTGGGACCAAAAGCGAATTATACGGCCCGCTGGAAGTATTCGATAGCCTGCTTCAAAACGGGTCTATCCTGGCACTGGCGTTACCCCCAGGCATTACCCGTAGATGGCGCTGAGACAGGGGATACCATGATAAACGGGTACTGGGATAAGGGGTATTGCCATTAATGGCATCTGTCGGCTTTTTTACCCTGGCCATCTCCGCCATGTTGTCTGCCACCTTTTCCGCTCCCTTTTCCTCCACCATCACCTCGCTGGTGATCTTCACGTTTTTTACATTGGCCGACAGGCAGAGTATCAAAGATATACAGGGCTATTTGCCTACGAGAGTCCTCATCGATTACCAGGGCGGGCATAAGACCAAACCTTTCAACCGCGTGAACAAGCAATGCGGAATTTTTGTCGGGGGCTGCCACCCAATCGATAAGCTTTTGAACAAAAAGATCCTTTTCAGGATAAGTTTCCAGGTAATGCTTTTTCACCATCGCCATGGGCGGCGCCAGGCGATTTTGATGACCTTTCTCAGCACCTGCTCCATGACGCGCACCCTGACCGGCCCCATGCCCCTGGCCATCCTTTTTTGGCTGGTGGCACATCACGCAATAACTTTCATACATGCGTTGCCCATCGCTTACGACCGGGCTGTCAGTGGCCGGGGTTGGTGTTGCTGAATCGCTTGCTTGCAGAGAAACCGCCGCCGACAAAATAACGATACCTAAAATTACCTTTATCATCATATTGCTCCTGACTCTTACCACAACAACGCAGATTAGAAAGTATTCAAAGTGGTGGCGACCCTCACCAGCGACACCCCGGCACATAAAGTCACTGCTACCGTTGCTCCCTTCCGGGCCTGGCGGGGTTTACAGATATCTACTGCGGGGGGACCGATGAGGGCCACCATAACGGGCGGAATTATCGTGACTTCGCCCGGCGAATGCAACTAGTGCTAGTCCGCGTTAGCACACTAACAGGGACCATCCTGCAAAACCTTTCACCTGCTCAGCTCGTGGGTTAGTATCGCGGCTGTCTTTTAGATAATGTTTTAGGTGATTTTTTCAGATACTGCTTAACTAAATTTTCAGGTGCAGTATTGGCTGCAACTTGCACAACTATTTGTAGCATCTCTACTAACCAGTACCTATAACCAGTACCGACAACCAGTGGTCAAAATGCAATTAGTGATTAAACGAACACGTCGCAAACAACGTACACCTGTGCGTTCGGATCGGCGACGTGGCTTGAAATTAACGTCCGTCCTACTGTGCTATTTGCTCAGCTTGCTCGGACTGACGGCCTGCGGCGACAATGAAAATAATGTTGTCAGTGGTAATCGGCAGCAAATCCTGCACTGGGGCAACGGCACAGAACCCCAGGAGCTTGACCCACATATCGTCACTGGTGTACCCGAACATCACATTATTACCGCTTTACTGGAAGGTCTGGTTCTAAAAGATCCACAAACCCTCGAACCCATCCCCGGCGTAGCGGAACGCTGGGTAATTAGCGATGACGGCCTTGTCTACACTTTTCACCTACGGGATAACGCCCGCTGGTCAAATGGCGACCCGGTCACTGCCGAAGACTTTGTCTGGTCCTGGTGGCGCGCCCTGCAACCAGCCCTCGGCAACCAGTACGCTTATATGTACTACGCTATAAAAAACGCTGAAGCTTATGCCCAGGGCAAGATTAAGGACTTCGACCAGGTAGGCGCGGTTGCTCTGGATGAGCGCACCCTGCAAGTGACATTGGCGAATCCCACCCCCTATTTTTTGCAGTTACTCGACCACTACAGCATGTTTCCTGTGCACCGCCCCACCATTGAAAAATTCGGTGAGCCAGCAGAACGAGGTACTCGCTGGACACGGGCAGGAAATTTCGTCGGCAATGGCGCCTTTGTGCTCAAACTTTGGAGCCTCAATAAAGTAGTCATCGTAGAGAAAAATTCAGGCTACTGGGATAGCGATAACGTAAAGCTCAACAGCATATACTTTTACCCGACAGAAAACGTCTCTACCGAAGAGCGCATGTTCCGAGCCGGACAATTGCACGTCACTGGTTCTATCCCTGCCGATAAAATTGCTGTTTACAAAAAGGAGCGTCCCGAAGATCTACGCATCGCCCCTTACCTCGGCACCTATTTCTATCGATTTAATACCACGGTACCCCACCTGTCTGACCCTCGGGTTCGCCGTGCACTGGCGATGACTATTAACAGGAAACAAATTGTCGAGCGAGTCACCAAAGGCGGTCAATTACCTGCCTATACCTATACGCCACCAGATACGCTTGGCTACACTGCCAGGGACGGTTTTAGTTTTGATCCGGAAGCCGCGCGCGCTTTACTGGCCGAGGCAGGTTATCCTGACGGGGACGGTTTTCCGCAAACAGAAATCCTTTACAACACCAGCGAAGGCCATCGAAAACTGGCCGTCGCCATCCAGCAAATGTGGAAAAAAAATCTTAACATCGACGTAATACTCAACAACCAGGACTGGAAGGTTTATTTAGATAACGTCGATAACGGCCATTATCAAATAGCTCGAGCTGGCTGGATTGGCGACTACGTCGATCCCAACACTTTTCTCGACATGTGGGTCAGCAACGGCGGCAACAATCGTACTGGCTGGGCAAATTCGGACTATGACACATTGGTGTTAAAGCAATCTCCCACTGCGCCCAGCAGGGATGCCCGCTACCAGGCCTTTAAAGAAGCCGAAGCTACGCTGCTGGCAGAAATGCCGATCTTACCTATCTACTTTTACACGCGAAATAATCTTGTTCGACCCAGCGTCAAAGGTATGCCCGCAAACCTGCTGGATTACACGCTTTACAAGAATATATATCTGCAAGCTGCCTTGCCGGAACAGGTCGAGTAATACATGGGGCGTTTTATTTTGCAGCGACTTCTGCAGGCAATCCCTGTGTTGCTGGTGGTAATCACCGCCACCTTTTTTCTGGTGCGAGCGGCACCCGGAGGGCCCTTTAGTGCGGAGAAAGCAGTGCCCCCAGAAGTGCTCAAAGCCCTGGAAGAGCGCTATCAACTCAACCAACCGGTACTCAATCAATACTTCTCCTATCTCGGTGATCTCGCCCATGGTGATCTCGGGCCGTCATTTAGATTTCCTGGCCGCTCAGTCAATGAAATGATTTTTGCTGGTCTGCCGACCACCGCAGAACTGGGTCTTTATGCGCTACTGATCAGCATGCTGTTGGGTACCACGGCCGGCGTAGTCGCCGCACTCAAACCCAATACCGCCCAGGACTATATCCCCATGTCCACCGCCATGATCGGCATTTGTTTGCCGTCTTTTTTGCTCGGCCCCTTATTGATGCTGGTGTTCGGCATCTGGCTGGAATGGGTGCCGGTATCGGGCTGGGGTAATATTCCGGGCGATAAAATTTTGCCCGCCCTGACGCTGGCTTCTGGCTACACCGCCTATGTAGCCCGACTGTCGCGAGGCGGCATGCTTGAGGTTATGTCCCAGGATTATATCCGCACTGCACGGGCCAAAGGCTTGCCCGAATGGGTGGTGGTGATCAAGCACGGATTGCGTGGCGGTTTGATTCCCGTTGTCGCCTTTGCGGGGCCTGCCTTTGCGGGACTGTTGAGCGGTTCTTTTGTAGTGGAAACTATTTTCCAGATTCCCGGACTGGGGCGTTTTTATGTGCAGGCAGCATTTAACCGCGATTACACCATGATCATGGGCACTACCGTATTCTTTGCTGCTTTAATCATCCTGTTTAATTTATTGTCCGACATCCTCGCTGTCTGGCTGAACCCCAAACTGCGCCAGCAGTACAGTAGTCATTCAGGGTAAACCGTTTACCATGAGCACAGATGCCACTCTGGCTAATATCACCGACGCTGAACAGGGTTCCTCGCTCTGGAAGGATGCCTGGCACCGTCTGCGCAAAAACAAAATGGCCGTTGGCGGGTTGTTCGTGCTTATGCTGATGTGTATCGCTGCTTTGCTAACCCCCTGGCTCGCACCCTATTCCTATGAAGAGCAAAATCTGATTCTGGGCGCTGCACCACCTTCTGCTCAGCACTGGCTGGGCACCGACACATTGGGCAGGGATCTGCTTACACGGCTGCTCTATGGCGGGCGTATATCTCTTGCGGTCGGCTTTATTGCTACTGCGGTAGCGCTACTTATTGGTGTGTTATACGGCACGGTCGCGGGCTACTTTGGTGGCCGTATCGACGCGGTCATGATGCGACTTGTGGACATCCTCTACGCCCTGCCCTTTATGATTTTTATTATCCTGTTAATGGTTATTTTTGGGCGTAATATTTTACTGCTATTCCTCGCCATAGGTGCCGTGGAGTGGCTGACTATGGCGCGCATTGTCCGTGGTCAGGTACAGACGCTCAGACAGCAGGAGTTTGTCGAAGCGGCTGTCTCACTGGGACTTTCTCAGTGGACTATCATTAGCCGTCACCTGATCCCCAACACGTTGGGGCCTGTTATCGTTTACACAACGTTGACCATCCCCAGCGTCATGCTCTTTGAAGCCTTCCTGAGTTTTCTCGGCCTGGGGATTCAACCACCGCAAAGCTCCTGGGGACTACTCATATCCTACGGTGTAGAAACCATGGAAGAATATCCGTGGCTGCTTATTTTCCCGGGCCTGGCGCTATCAATAACATTATTTGCGCTTAATTTTCTCGGTGACGGCCTGCGCGATGCACTCGATCCTCGCACCTCCAAAGATTGATTAATGCCCGCTGAATACCAAGGAACAAATTAGTGGCCCTACTCGAAGTTAATAATCTCAGCACCTGGTTCCATACCCGCAATGGCGTGGTCAAAGCAGTTGATGATGTCAGCTTTTCGGTCGCCGAAGGTGAAACCCTGGCCATCGTTGGTGAATCAGGCTCCGGTAAATCAGTGTGTTGTTACAGCTTGCTCGGTTTGATTCCCATGCCTCCGGGCAAAATCGAAAGTGGCACTGCCCTGTTTAATGGCAGGGATTTACTGGCCTTATCCGAGCGGGAGTTACGTGGCATCCGCGGCAACGAAATCGCCACCATCTTCCAGGATCCCATGACCTCTCTAAACCCCTACCTGACCATCGGCGAGCAGCTTATTGAGCCGCTGATCTATCATCGGGACATGTCCAGAAAGAAAGCTCGCATTCGGGCCATAGAGTTGCTCGATGCCGTGGGCATCCCTCGGGCAGAACACCGTTTTGACAGCTACGCTTTTCAATTTTCCGGGGGCATGCGCCAACGGGTGATGATTGCTATGGCGCTGATTGCCGAACCTCGGCTGTTAATCGCCGATGAACCCACCACTGCCCTTGATGTCACTATTCAGGCGCAGACACTTAAATTGATCAGCGAATTACAAACTCAACGTAACCTCGCGGTTATTTTTATCAGCCACGATCTCGCGGTAGTGGCGAACATTGCCGACCGGGTGGCGGTGATGAAAGACGGCAAGATCGTCGAAACTAACACAACGACGGCTATTTATAGCAAGCCTCAGCACCCTTATACACAGACGTTGCTGAAGGCTATACCCGACGGCGGCAAGGTGCAGCAAGCCGATATAGCAGATACACCATTACTTGAAATTTGCCGATTAAAAACCTGGTTCAATATTTCTGGAAAGAAAAACACCAGGTCCGGAAAGAAAGACACCAGGAAAAAGTCTGACGGTTCAGCAAAAGGCAGCTCGGCAAATGACCACACAGTAAAAGCTGTTGACGACGTGACCTTAACCATTCGCCGCCACGAAATCCTCGGTATAGTCGGCGAATCCGGATCCGGCAAATCAACTCTGGGTCGCTCCATTTTACAGTTGGTTAAACCTACTGGTGGTTCAGTCAAATATGGCGGCGACGAACTAACCACCCTCAGCAGACGACAAATGAAGCCTTACCGTCGCCGGATGCAGATGATCTTCCAGGATCCCTACGCATCGTTAAACCCTCGCATGAGTGTGTTTGATGCTCTCGCCGAACCTCTGCTTTACCATGGCCTGGCGACTCGCAAGACAGTTTTGGCAGAGGTGCTGGCGTTAATGGACGACGTTGGCCTGGCTGCGGACTCCATACGCAAATACCCCCATGAGTTTTCTGGTGGTCAACGCCAGCGTATCGCCATTGGCCGCGCTATCGCCACCAAACCGGAATTCATTATCGCGGATGAACCCGTATCCGCACTGGATGTGACGATTCAGGCACAAATCCTCGAATTGATTTTGCAACTTGTCGACAAGCATAATCTCACTATGCTGTTTATATCCCACGACCTCTCAGTAGTGCGTTATATATGCGACCGAGTGGCTGTGATGCACCAGGGCAAGCTGATTGAAAGTGGTGCTACAGAAACACTGTGGCACCACCCTCAACAAAGCTATACGCAAAGTTTACTGGCGGCGGTGCCATCTTTGCAGGCTTCCCATAACTGATTAGCCATAACTGATTACTGATTACTGATTACTGATTACTGATTACTTAAGAAACCTCCGACCAAGCCCCTCTTCAGATAAAATAATCATCCGCATCTACAATCAACCGATAGTGAACCGCCCCGATAAAACAATAAAACTTCGCAAGCTTCGCCTGTCGGAATAAAAAATCGTGACGAAATGAGACGCTTTTTTTGAATGAATTAGCGCAGGTCGCTCCCTGACACTGGCAACGCCTGTTGAAGCTTATCGAACCTCATTACCCGCAGTGGGGCAATACTCGTCCTCTTTGCCCATGGAAGTGATGTCACGCATCATTAGCTTCCTTATTAAATGATTTTCTGTATTATCCCAGATGTGAGCAAATAATCAGACCTCCCCTAATACGCACTCACAGGGAACCAAAAAAAGAATGATAGTCGATCGCTTTACCGATTGGGTTCTCAAATTTCGCCTGCTAATACTCTTCATGACGCTGGTTATCGTGGTGGCCAGTTCGCTCGGCCTGGCAAAAATACACGTCACCTCCGACTACCGTATTATGTTCAGTGAAGATTTCCCCCAATTGTTAGCCTTCGACAAAATGCAGGAAACCTTCGGTCAGCGAGACAATATCATGATTGTTCTAGCTCCTGACGATGGCAATATATTTACCGGTAAAACCCTGGACGCAATAGAAAAAATAACCCGTGCTGCGTGGAAAACGCCTTTTTCCAGGCGTGTTGATTCACTGACCAACTTCCAAGATACCTACCCCGATGGTGACGATCTGATCGTCCGTCCACTGGCCAAAGACACTCTCGAGTTCGACGCCACACAACTCGAAGAAGTCCGTCGTATCGCTCTCAATGAGCCACTTCTGGTTAATCGTATTGTCTCCAAAAAGGGGCACGTCACGGCAGTCAATATCACCATGAATTTTCCCCTCGGGGATATATCGGGGCACGGTGCAGCAGTCGGTTATGTGCGGGAAATGATGGCCGAGCTGGAAACTAATTCGCCCTGGATAAAAACATACCTGACCGGCGAAATCATGATGGGACAATCGATCCAGGAGGCCAGTGAACATGACGTAGCCACCCTGTTTCCCATCATGTTTATGCTGATTTTACTGGTCACTTATTTGTTTCTTCGTTCATTGTGGGCAATCACTTCCGTAACCCTGGTGATCATCCTTTCAACACTTGCTGCGCTGGGATCATCTGGCCATCTTGGCATTGAACACTCCTTTCTCACGGGCTCATCGGCAGTAGTAATTCTGACCCTTGCAGTGGCAGACAGCGTCCACTTTCTGGTCACCATGTTTCAGGAACTTAGACAGGGTACGGAAAAACGTCAGGCCATTATCGAGTCTATGCGCATTAACCTTGAACCCATTTTTTTGACCAGCATTACTACTGGCATCGGTTTCCTCACCCTCAATTTCAGCGAATCACCACCGTTTAGGGCCATGGGTAATATTGTCGCATTGGGCGTTGGTTTCGCCTTCATCTTCTCCATTATTAGTTTACCCGCCTTATTGAGTTACCTGCCGATAAAGCCCGGAAAAGCTAACGACATGGGCGGCCGTCTTATGGATAGAATTGCTGGTTTCGCTATAAAACGACGTACCGAACTAGGCACCGCATTTGTGTTAATTTTTATTTTTACTGTCCATGGATTAAGCCTTAATCAGTTCAATGACGTATTCACCAAATTATTTGGCGAGCAACTGACATTTCGGCAAGACACTGACTTTGTCGAAGAAAACCTTACCGGCGTCATGCTAGTTCATCACATTGTCGATTCCAGAGAAGCTGACGGTATTTTTGAGCCAGACTATCTCGCCGATCTCGACCGCCTGGTGCATTGGTATGAAGCTCAACCCGGCGTCATGCACGTGGAATCCTATAGCGATATTATCCGCCGTTTAAATCGCACCATTCATGCGGGTCAACAGCTCTATTACAGAACCCCCGATGATCCTAATCTTGCTGCGCAGTATCATCTGCTCTATGAGTTATCCCTTCCCTATGGCCTGGACGTGAATCATCTGGTAGATATCAACCGCCAAACCTCTCGAATCACGGTTACCATGGCCGGTGTTGAATCAAATACGATTGTTGCTGCGGACCTTAACGCTCGCGCTTTTGCCACTGAAAATCTGCCTGCGCTGATGTTAGGAGAGGGCGTCGGACCCTCGGTGATGATGGGACATATGGGCAAGGCCAATGGTGAATCAATGATCTCGGGGGCAATCCTCGCCGTATCTTCCATCTCGATTGTCATCATGCTGGTCTTGCGTAATATCAAACTGGGCTTGCTATCCATTCTGCCCAATATCGCTCCAGGGATTATTGGCTTTGGCCTCTGGGGCATGTTTAGCGGCCGCCTGACTTTTGCCGCCGTGCCCGCGCTGGTGATCGCTTTTGGTATCGTTGTGGACAACACCGTGCATTTTTTAAGTAAATACCTACGTGCGCGAAGGCTGAACAACGATTCGGTAAATGAAGCTATACACTACAGTTATCATCGTGTGGGCACCGCCCTTGGGGTCAACTCCAGCATTCTGATCAGTGGCTTCCTGGTGCTGCTATTTTCATCGGTTAGCATCAATCAGTTTATTGGCTTGATGACTGCTTTATCGCTAAGTATCTCCCTGGCCATCACTTACTTCATCCTGCCGACCATATTGATGATAATTGATACCGACTCGGTGAAAAGCCAGCAAGACAATTCGGCATAAACCTCGTTTGGAAATGATATTCGTTTTGAATATATTGATTTAGTAATATAAATGGAGAAAAACCAGTGCGAAAATTTAACCTAACTGCGCTGCATTACTTGATTGGTAGTGGCTTGCTGCTGTTTTCACTATTGGTTCAGAGCGAGCCCGCCCTGTTACAGGACAATGAGCAGAAAGGCAGGGCCATTTTCGAGGAGATAGACCGACGGGACCTGGGCTTCAATGATTTTTCTTCGCGACAGGAAATGGTGCTGCGTAATAAGTCCGGGCAGGAGAGTCGACGCATCATGGATAACACTGTGCTCGAGGGCGACACCGACGGTGACAAAACTTTAATCGTTTTTAGAGAACCAAAACGCATACGTGGCACCGCACTCCTTACCCATGCCCATAGCCAACGTGATGATGACCAGTGGCTATATTTGCCCGCATTGGGTCGAATAAAACGCATTAGCGGCGCCTCCAAAGCCGGCTCTTTTGTGGGTAGTGAATTTTCCTACGAAGACCTCGCACCCCAGGAAGTAGAAGATTACACCTATGAATACATCGAGGACGAAATATATGCTGAGCTGGATTGTTTTAAGGTGGTTCGCATACCCAAAGATGAAGACTCCGGTTATACCCGCCAAATCGTCTGGATTGATAAAAAAGAGTATCGCATCCAGCAGATAGAATTTTATGATCGCAAGCATACCTTAATAAAAAAACTCACGGTAAGCGGGTATCAGAAATACCTGGATCAATATTGGCGTCCCGGCCGTCTTACTATGATCAATCAGCAAGATGGTAAATCCACCGACATGATTGCGACCAATTATATATTTCGCCAGGGTCTGACCGGCGCGGATTTTAGCGAGAACAGTCTACGCCGAGTGCGTTAATAGTGCGCATTTTTGGCCATACTTTAGTCCTTATACTGCTGACACTATTTTTCCCCTTCGCTAGTTGGTGCTGGGAATTCGAAGGGGAATTATCTGGCCAGACCCGCTACTTTCCATACTCCCCCGCTTATCCGGGTCAAAAGTCCCAAAACCAGTCCATCGCTATCGAACTCAGTGCGTACCATGAATTTACCAACTCGGTGAGCCTGGAGTTCATTCCCTTTTATCGCTACGATTTTCAGGACGACGAACGCAGTCACGGCGATATTCGCAAGGCTTACGCCCTGTGGGCAACACCGCGATTAGAAATAGGCCTGGGAATTAATAAAGTGTTCTGGGGTGTTACCGAAGCCATACATCTTGTCGATATCATTAACCAAACCGATCTGGTTGAGGCCCCGGACCAGGAAGAAAAACTCGGTCAAGCAATGCTAAGTCTGTCCTTTCCACTGAGCACCGGGCTACTGGATATTTACGTCATGCCCTACTTCCGTGAACGAACCTTCCCTGGTGAAGAGGGGCGCTTGCGCAGTTCACCGCGGTTTGACACCAACAACCCGATTTATGAACATCAGGATAAAGATCACCATGTGGACTGGGCCGTGCGTCTCAAACAAAACTTCGCACAGGGGGAGCTGGCGTTATCCTATTTTGAAGGTACCGGCCGCGACCCAGGTCTCATCACGCCGGTGATGAGTTCCGAGCAGCTACTAATACCCTATTACCCGCAGATCAAACAGGTCGGCCTTGAGGCCCAATATATTAAAGATGAATGGTTGTGGAAACTGGAAACAATTTATCGCAAGGGCCAGCCAAACCTACACTTTGAAGTGGAAGATTACTACGCTACGACCGGCGGCTTCGAATATAACATCTACAGCATTTTCGCCACTACTCAGGATCTCGGCATTATCGTGGAAGGGATCTACGATCAACGGAGCGATACCGCCCTCACCTTTAACGAAGAAGATGTCGTTCTGGGCGCACGTTGGTCCCTGAATAATTTAAATAGCACAGAACTACTGGCACTGTGGATACAGGATATCGATACGTCCGCCCACAACTTCATACTAGAACTTTCGACGGAATTCGGCAATTCAATCGCAGTAACTGTTGAGGCATGGATATTCTCGGAGCATTCTCGGCCTGACTCTTCGA
This sequence comes from Gammaproteobacteria bacterium, assembly GCA_003645535.1. Classification (GTDB taxonomy): domain Bacteria; phylum Pseudomonadota; class Gammaproteobacteria; order Pseudomonadales; family Porticoccaceae; genus HB2-32-21. The sequence goes on from QNFP01000004.1 coordinate 23,791, forward strand.
GTGACATTGGGGCTGACAACCTCGGCTATCTCATACGACGCGACGACTACCTACAAATTGAAATCGGATATTATTTTTAGACACCGAGTCCATGGCACAAACTGACGAGCCGAACAAAATTCCCGTTGGTGTTAGCAGTTGTCTGCTGGGAGAGCATGTCCGCTATGACGGGGGCCACAGACACGACACTTACATCGCAAAAACTCTGGGCCGCTATTTTAAGTTCACCTCCTTTTGTCCAGAGGTAAACATCGGTCTCGGCATACCTCGTGAGCCGATAAAGCTGGTCAACGAGGACAGAAAAAAACGCTGCGTAGGTACCATCAACACCGATCAGGATCATACCGAACCACTTATCCAGTGTGCCGATCAACAAGCGCACTGGCACAAAGACATCTGCGGTTATATCTTTAAAAAGGGCTCGCCGAGTTGCGGTATAGAAAAAGTCGAGGTCTTCCGTGGCGACCAGGTTACCTACGACGGCACAGGCATTTATGCCGCGCGGTTAATGGAGAAATTCCCTCACCTCCCCATTGCCGACGAAGCTCGCCTGGGCAACACACATCAGTCCAGCAATTTTATCCAGCGGGTGTTTATTTATCACCGTTGGCAAACCCTGCTCGCCAATGAGCTATGTTGGGAAACCCTGACCACCTTCCATAAGCAACACGAACAGATTCTGATCAGTCACAATGAACAGCTAACTGGTCAATTAAGTCTGTTATTAAAGCAGTCTGGTGAGAGTGACCTAAAACTCTTTCAGGAAGTCTATATCGACAAAATGACAGCTATACTGAAAATCATCCCTCCCCGCGAAAACAATACTGATACGCTGGCTGCAAAGAATTAGCGAAAATACAGTGACGAAAATGCGGTCCAATATATTTTGCCAACGCCCTTTATCGATCCTTTATTTTATATCAAAATAAAATCTTACAAATAACTGAGCCACCAGTCGCGCCGCCGTGCTTTGACGCCGGCAAACCAGCGGCAAGCAGGGTAAAAGGCTAAAACCACGCAAATCCAGAAGCCATACACCAGCGGCAAACTTACACCAAAATCTTGCGGATAGAAAACAAATACCACCGCCGTTTGAGATATGGGGATGCCCTGAAAAAGCCCCAGTACCAGGGCAATTAAATGAATCACATAGAGATGTGCGACATAAAAGAAAAATGGCACCCGCCCTATGGTGACCAGGGCGTCACCGAGTGCGCCGGCTCGCCGCTCAAACAAACCCAGCAGCATGATTGCCGGGCCAAGAGTCATTAACAAAAAAAGCAGTGACGGTGGATATTTTGTGGCATTCAGAAAATCCACTATCGTGGCTTCCGTACTGCCCTGTACCTGCCATAGATTAGCGTCCCCATAAATATTCCAGTAGCGGAGCAGGACAAAAGTAACCGTCATGGCCAGGCCGGTTAAGACAAGATTCCGAGGTCGCCTGTGCCGGGAGCCCACAAAATAAGGTCCGATAACGTAGCCCAGAGCCATCACGCCGATCCAGGGAATGAGCGGGTAAATAACATAAACAAGCGGCGTACCCCCTATGGTGAGAAGCCCCCTTACGTGTAGCAGTCTCCAAACAATGGAGGCTTGTTCAGATGCGGGCTGAATTCCGTCAAGTAAATTATGGCCGGCGATCATAGCTATCGCGATAAAAGCGATCAGCGAACGGGGCAGCCAGATCAATCCAGCAAGAGTGATCATCGACACCCCCAACACCCAGATCACCTGTAATACCGGGGCGTAGCTGGAACCCAGATTAAAATTCCAGCCAAAACCCACCAGGGTAAGCTCTACAAATACCAGCCAGATACCGCGTGTCAAAAGAAAACGTGATATATCACCGTTGGTGCGACCACTTGCTCCGTACAGAAAAGCACTGGTGCCGGCCAACAGTACAAACGTAGGTGCGCATAGATGAGTGATCCAGCGAGTAAAAAATAGCGACGCATCGGCATCGGCCCACTCCATCGGCCGCACTGACGGTGCGCCCAGCATATCGCGCACATGATCCAGGGCCATGATGACGATCACCAGCCCACGCAACATGTCGATGGATGTTAATCGTTTCCCATTCTTTACAATAACAGGAGCAATAACAGGATTGGCCATAACAGCTTCCTTACCTATGGTCGAATATCGTTAGCTCGAATTCAATACAGGGCGAATCCAGCTGAAGTGGTGCTATCCAGTCTCTAAGGTAACCTCTTTGACGGAAACAAACGTTTCGAGAAACTGGAGAAAGATAAGACCATTACCTACCAGACCCCACATCAGCACCACAGCAACCACAGTAAAAGAAGGCTGCCACCACAGCTCGCTTACCGTCGCTATCATCAAGACTTCAAGGATTACGTACCCGGCTATCACAATCAAACTAACCCTCGGCAATGCTACGCCAAGCCTGCGCCGCCGCCTTATATGGAAGGGCATGTATATTGTTAAGTTGGCCAAAAGATAATAGATCGATAATTGCCATGCCATATCCTTATCTGCCACTATTTTAAGGAGTGCCAACGATACGAAGGCGTTAGCAACATATATCATTCCGCTTTCAACAAAAAAGCGAAACATAACATACTGAAGAGGCGTAAAATGCTCGTGAAAGGCCTGACGTAAGGTCGCAACAATCGCCGCAAATGCCACAAAGGCTAGCGCCACCTCGGCGTAAAGCCCCAAAAACTCCATATCACTCATCAGATAGCTCCTCGATTCTTATTTTTGGTATAGAACTCTTTGATTATGCTGTTTTAAACTAATAAATGACATCAATAGATCTGGGGCGATGGAAAAACATAGGTAGTCCGATCATCTGTGTCACGGGGAAACCCCCAACACATAAGCCACCCTGAAATTCCCGCGTCACAGCGGCTGGCCTGAACTGTGGCAGCAGGCGGCAATCTTTTGTTTGACCAAACCCATAGCATATTTTTACTGATGTGCTAAATTCAACCGTTCTACATACCGACTGGAACACCGACTGCAACTGACAGACGAGGCGAATTATGGCAATCGAAATTTCTCATCCCGACTTACTGTTACGGCAACTTTTTGACCGCGATACTTTTACCTATACCTACCTGCTGGTGGATACGGAAACCCAGGAAGGCGCTATTATCGATGCGGTAAAAGAGCAATTTGAGCGAGATTTACAGATCATCAAGGAACTGGGTATCGAGCTACTTTATGCCATTGAAACCCATGCCCATGCTGATCACATCACTTCTGCAGGGATGCTACGGCAGAATACCGGCGCGAAAATCGTCTTTGGGGAAGCCGCTGAAATTAAGGGTATAGACCTCATCGTCAAGGATGGTGACAAGCTACCACTGGGCCGCCATTCAATTGAAGTAATATCAACCCCGGGACATACCAGTGGCTGCACCAGCTATTACATCGATGGCATAGTTTTTACCGGTGATGCCTTATTAATACGCGGCTGTGGGCGCACCGATTTTCAGCAGGGCGATCCCAAAACCCTTTATGATAATGTCACCGGCAAACTATTCACCCTGCCGGACGAAACCCTGGTTTATCCCGCCCATGACTATAAGGGCAGAACCAGTTCAACCATCGGTGAAGAAAAACGCTGGAACCCCCGGCTTGGTGGCGGACAAACTGCGTTGGAGTTCATCCAGACAATGAACAATCTCAACCTGGATATGCCCAAGAAAATAAATGAAGCCGTTCCAGCTAATGTGGGTGTTGGTGTTGATTATAATCCCCGCCAATATGTCCATGAAGATTTTTCCATGGACGACCTGCACACTGCCTGGCGGCATCTCGATGACAATGAATTGATCATCGATAACCGCACCCCCGAAGAGTATGCTGAAGGCCATGTTCCCGGCAGTGTCAACTTGCCATTTGGCGAAGAGGCTGACCACGCGGATACATTAAAAAAATACACAAAAGCCTATATTTATTGTCGCTCTGGTCGCCGCGCACAAACCGCGTTAACCAACCTGTCTCTGGCTGGCGTTGATAACCTGGTTTGCGTCAGCCACACTGGCATGCCTAACTGGATTGCGGCGGGCTATCCGGTCGAACAATAAAGCAGCGTGGTTAACCCGCTCAACGTTGTGACTCGGCGACCATCGGCGGTGCATAGCCGATTAGTTTGAACACTGAAACAATAGCCAGTAACTGGAGATGAATATGGTTAAGGGACACATGTCCTGCAGCACACAATTGTTTGATATTGGTGATATCCAGGTGGTAAAAGTCGTCGATACCCTGGAATCCTTTAGTCCCAAAGTGCTCTATGTGGACAAGGATCGCAACGCCTTCGATCCGCACCTGGACTGGCTCCAGCCCCATTTTCTCGATGACGCAAAAGGCATGCTTTTAAGCATACATAGCTTTGTGCTAAAAACCCGCCACCACACAATTCTGGTCGATACTTGCGTAGGCAACCACAAAACCAATTCCGGCTTTCCCCAGTGGAACAACCGCGAAGGAAATTACCTTGCAGAACTAACGGCGGCAGGCTGTCGGCCAGAAGATATAGACTTCGTGTTTTGCACTCATATGCATGTCGACCATACTGGCTGGAATACACAGCTGAAAGATGGCCGTTGGGTGCCCACCTTCCCTAACGCCAAATACTTATTCAATAAAAGTGAGTGGGATTGCTGGAAGGATGAGCAGGGCGAACACGATCGTGCCGTTATCGAGCAAAATATTCTACCCATCATTGAGGCGAATCAGGTTCAATGGGTCGATAATGCCTGGAGCATCGACGATCAGGTATCACTCCTGCCCACCCCAGGCCATACGCCCGGCCATTGCAGCGTAAGCCTCGGCTCTGCAAACCAGCGCGCCGTTATTACCGGCGATATGATGATCCATCCGGTGCAAATTGCAGAGCCACAATGGCGCCAAAGTGCCGACCAGGACAAAGAACTGGCGATCAAAACCCGTAGCGCATTTGTCGATGATCATTGCGACCGCGACATAATGATTCTCGGCACCCATTTCAATACGCCTACCGGAGTTTATATCGTCACCGAGTCGAGCCAACGTCGGGTTCGCTTTTAACTTTTACTACTGATTTTTTATTACCAGAGGAGCACCCACAGTGGATTTTGATCTAGATGAAGAATATCGTCTGCTTAACGATACAGTCAGCAAATTTGTCGACAATGAGCTAATGCCGCTGGAAGCTGCCGTGCTGGAGCGTGAAGCCAATGGTGGTAGTTACGAGCTAAGCCCCGAAGAGTTAACGCCGCTCTATGCCAAATGCCGCGAGCTGGGTCTGTGGGGCCTGGACTGCCCGGAAGAAACCGGTGGCGCAGACCTCCCTGCACTGGCCCTGGTCGGCGTTAACGAGGCCCTCGGTCGCACCGTCACACCGTTCACCTTTCCGCCGGATTCACCCAACCTGCATATGATGCAGGCGACCGTTAACGAAGAGCAACGCAAAAAATATCTCGAACCTTATGCTCGTGGTGAGACTATATCAGCCATCGCGATATCAGAGCCCGGTGCCGGCGCTGATCCCGCGGGCATGATTACCCGGGCCGTACGCGACGGTGATGACTGGGTCATTAACGGTCGTAAGATCTGGATTAGCAAAGTGAGAGAGGCCGACTTCACTATCGTTATGGCGGTAACGGATATCGAAAAAGGTTCGCGGGGTGGTATCTCCGCCTTTATCGTGGATCGCGGCACACAGGGGCTAGAGGTCGCGCGAGACATCAAACTGATTGGTGGCCACAGCAATTGTGAAGTGGTTCTGGAAGACTGTCGTATACCCGCCAGCCAGCTACTCGGCGTAGAGGGTCAGGGCTTCGCACCCATGCAGTTGCGACTTATTGTCCGCCGCCTGCAAATGGGCGCCTGGTGTCTGGGTATGGCTAATCGCGCCCTGGATATGATGTGTGAACACGCCAATCAACGGGTGACTTTTGGTGAGCCACTCGCAAACCGACAATCAATTCAATGGTGGATAGCCGATGCCGTCACCCGCACCCATTGCCTGAAGCTGATGTTGTGGGATGCCGCTACCAAGCAGGACAATGGTGATGATGTGCGCACCGAAGCCAGCATGATTAAACTCTATGGTACCGAACTGGCTACCGACGTGATCGACAATGCCATGCAGGCCTTTGGCGCCATGGGCATGACCAAGGAATTGCCGCTACAGATGATGGCCCAGCGAGTTCGACTGATGCGCATTTACGAAGGCCCCAGCGAAATTCATCGCTGGGTGATTGCCCGGCGACGGCTTAAAGAAAGTAGTTAACGCTAAAAATCAATTCGTACCCAGGCATACCGATTTCTCATCTCCGCAAAGAGATGAGGTTGACGCATATCCCGATAAACGCCATCCTTATACCATGCTAACCATTAACGACATACGCACCGCCCTCGAAAAACGGGCTCATGAACCGGCTGAATTCAGAGGCCACTACACCCAGGCCGCCGTTGCCATGATTCTGGCAGATGGAGAATCTAGCGGACAGAATGGTCACGAAAGCGAACTGGAAGTTTGTTTTATTCGACGCGCTGAACGCAACGGTGATCCCTGGTCCGGCCAGGTTGCCTTTCCCGGCGGCCGGGCAGGTCCGGAAGACCCTGATGCACACGCGGTCGCAGAGCGGGAAACCCTGGAAGAGATTGGACTAACGTTGGTAGAAAATCACCGTGTTGGCCCCCTGCCCATCCGCCCGATTGATCGTGCCGATATACGCGAAGCCATGACCCTGTCACCCTTTGTTTACTACGTCGACCAGGAAACCAAAAATACTGCCTTCGCGAAGATCCCCGAAGAAGTGGCCCATGTCTTTTGGGTGCCCATCACCCATTTGTTCGACGAAACCGCTGTGACCGAACTGGAATATCCCATCGCCGAGACCTGGAGTACTTTTCCCGGTATTCTTTTTGGCGAGCACGTCATTTGGGGCCTGACCTTGCGCGTACTGGATAGTTTTGCTGAAATCACCCAACGTACGCTGCCAGCATTAAAAGGTAATCACTGGTAGCAGCCGCAACGGTAACGTTCTCACCGGTATTGTCCAAAAAACTGCCTCAAATTAGCGCAAACTAACCCTGTTAAGGTATATTTGTCGGCTTGGTCTTACAGAAACCAATGCGATGCTGACTAGTTCAGTAAGCAGCTTTTCTGTTATTTCAGGTAAATTTACCCAGCCATCTCGGAATGTCGTCGATGAAAAAATCCGCCCTGATACTTTTGTTAGCCACACAGATGCCGCTCATTTGTGCGGCCACAGATGGCGATCCGGAACTCACCTTTTTCGGTGCCGAAGCGGCCGGCAATGAAGCTGGCACCATTCCCCCATGGACGGGCGGCATCGTTACTCCACCCAGCAGTTATAAGCCCGGCGACTGGCACCCCGATCCGTTTGCTAAAGACCCGGTTCTCTTTACTATCGACCACACAAATGCTGAGCAATACAAAGATCAATTGTCCGCTGGGCATCGGGCATTGATGGAAAAATACCCCGATAGTTACCGCCTGCATATTTATCCGACACAACGTAGCGTTTCATATCCGCCCTCTATTGAAGAACATACGCGTAAATATAAAGGTAAGGCCAAAGTCGTCGACGATGGCGCAGGCATTACCGGTATTGTGCGCGGCATACCTTTTCCACGCCCCGAAAATGGCGAACAGGCCATCTGGAACATGCGCTTAAGTTACAAAGGCGGCGGTTATCGAGGTTACTTTACAACGGCATTAACGGCTAGTAATGGCGCCTATGAACTCGGTATTTCAAAACATGAAATTGAGTATATGTACGGCGATCAAAGAACCACACTGGAAAATTTCGACAATGTAAAAACCAGAGCGGTAATGTATGCCCTGCGACCGGCAAAGAGCGCTGGCAACATGTACCTGTACCACTTCTTGCTAAACAGTCGCGACGAGGAGCGTCGTAACTGGTCGTATAACGCCGGTAAGCGTCGTGTAAAAAGATCGAGCATGATCCCCCATGACCAGCCGATGGGTGGTTCAGATGGCATCCATGTTTGGGATCAGGGCGACATGTGGCTGGGGCCCATCACTGAGTTCAACTGGAGGTTGATCGGCAAACAGGAGATGTATGTCCCCTACAACGCCTATAAGCTACATAGCGGCGATACTGAAATTGATGCCATCATCACACCACAACACATCAATCAGGATCTGGCACGTTATGAATTACATCGTGTCTGGGTAGTCGAAGCGACCCGTCGAGAAGACAGTACTCACTTCTACAAGCGACGGCGCTATTTTATCGATGAGGATTCCTGGCGCGTCATGCTTGCGGAACATTATGACGATGATGGCCAGGTGCACCGTTTCTCCGAAGCCCACCATATTAACTATTATGAAGCGCGCGTTTTTTATACCACGCTGGACACTTATTATAAAATAGACAGCAACCGTTATTATCTTCGCCACGTTGACAATCAGTATTCGCCCTTTGATTTTTCCTATGACCAAAATGCCAACTACTACAAACCTGGCAGGTTAAAGATGAAGGCTAAACGCTAGATTCGCGTTGACAATATAAATCTGGGGAATCGTTTTTGTCATACTCAATATTAGTTGGCCGACGCCACATTATCTCTGCACACAGAAAGATCGGCAGACTTATTTCACAAACACGCAGTTTCTATCTTGTAGCGACGCTATTTAGCGGTGTGATACTCGCACCCGCACAGACACAGGCCCTGGAAGTGCGGCTTAAAGATCGTGACATTCACCTCTTTATTGATTCCACTTTTACCGCCAGCGCAGCTATGCGGACGCAAACCGGCCAAAGTGGCGTGGCTTCGGGTAATCGAACAGTTTTCCCTGACGGGGGGGACATTTACAGCACACCACTTTCTCTGGTCACAGATATCAGTGCCAGCAAGAACGACCTGGGATTTTTTGCGCGCATATCTTACGTCTACGACCCGACAATAATGGGTAAGGATTGCGACAATTGTTATCGCCCAACTCCGCAAATGCAGTCCGATGGTATTGATAGTGGTGCGCAAAAACTTGCCGGCAATAAATTACGGCTACTCGACCTTTTTATCTTTAATACCTGGCATTTAGGCGATCACCCATTGAGCATACGCGCCGGCAAGCAGGTGATCTCCTGGGGTGAGAGCAATATTATCAGTGGCGGCATTAGCCAGATGCAGAACCCGATCGACCTGGCCAAAGCGACCACGCCGGGTACCGAGATCAAGGAAACGTTAATGCCTCAGGAATCTATTTATACACAGTTTGGGCTGACCGCGAATGTTAGCATCGAAGCGTATTATGTATGGAACTGGCGAGCCACAACTTTCCTGCCAGTGTCTACGTTCTTCAGCCCCTTCGATCTGATCGGCGCGGGCTATAACCCCGATATATTGCCCGGCATACCTTATAAGGGACGCGATAAATCCAGGGAACCAGACGGCAATCAATGGGGGTTCTCTATGTCCACCTACATGGATTCCTGGCATGGCACCGACCTCAGTGTCTACTGGGTGCGTTCCCACGCTTTTATACCCTTCCTGACGATCGATTTTGATTACAACGTGCCGGACCCAGTACTGGGTGGCACCACGCTGGGAGGCTATGAAAAAGTCTACAACGAAGACCAGGACACCTTCGGGATTTCGGTTGGCGGCCTGTTTCCAGGCAAACTCGGCATATCATTTCAGGCCGAGTTAAACTACAAACCCGACTTTTATGGCACCCGAAAATGCCGAACCTGTGCTAATGAGCACAGTGATGTAACAACACTACTGGGCAGTATGTCGCACTCGGCAAACTATAATTTTCTTGCTTCAGACCGAGTCAGCCTGATACTGGATGCGCAAATGCAAACAATCAACAAGCTCAATGATGGTGAAGGGGCTTCAGCTTTCGGTAGCAAGATCACTGATTTTTCCTGGGGATATATTGCAGTGATAACGCTCGATTATCAGGATGCCTTCGCCAATTTAAAGGTATCGCCTTCACTCGTGTGGGTTCACGATGTCAAAGGCTTTGAACCCGGTGCTGCGGGCGGCCTGTCAGAAGACGAGCAGGCGATCAGCGCCAGTGTTAATTTCTCCTATTTATCAAGTTCATCGTTAAAGTTCACTTATACCACCTGGCTAGGGGATAACGGCGCTAACTACGACCGAGACAATGTGGCACTCTCTTTCAAATACAATTTCTAGCTTAACCCGCAGGCTCATAAACAAACCTTAGAAAAGTGTCATCTGTTATTCTGTACGGCCAAAACAGAATACCTGCAAGCCGGCCTATGAACTATTTGCCCTCTATAGAGGTTGAACCCAGGGATTACCTTGATTCAGCAAACGCCCCGTATATAGCTGACGCTGCCGTTATCTGGCTACACGGTCTCGGCGCAAGTGGCCACGACTTCCAGCCCATCGTCCCCGAGCTACATTTACCCAATGATATGCCCGTGCGTTTTATCTTTCCCCACGCACCGACCATTCCGGTAACCATTAACGGCGGCATACAAATGCCTGCCTGGTACGATATTTTGACCCTCGATATCGAACGCAAAATCAATGAACAACAATTTTCAGCTTCAGTTAACGGCGTAACAGCATTAATTGAAAGAGAATTAGAACGCGGCATCAGCAGCGAACGTATCATACTCGCTGGCTTTTCCCAGGGTGGCGCCATCGCCTATGAGGTTGCCCTCAGCTACGACAAACCCCTGGCGGGCCTGATGACCATGTCCACTTATTTTGCGACACATAAAACTATAAACCCGCACCCGGCCAATAAAAACATCCCCATTCATATCTTTCATGGCATGTATGACCCAATGGTGCCAGAGGCCATGGGTAAACAAGCAGTAGCGGCACTGGAACAAATGGGCTATGCCCCTGAATACATTACTTACCCGATGGAACACGAGGTTTGCCAGCAACAAATCGATGATATTTCCAGGTGGGTTCAAACCCAGCTGAGTCGGTAACAGGCTTTACCGGGTCAGCATAATAATTAATCATATTTAAGGTGAGCACCCCGATGACAGAAAAAAACCCTACAGCAAGTCTGGTCAGCACCGGTGAAGAGGTACTGCGCGGCGAAATCTTCGACGCCAACAATCATCACCTGGCCAATACCCTGGGCGAACATGGCTTCGATATCCAGTTAATGATGACCGCTGGTGACCGCCACGAAGATTTACAGTTTGTTATGGACACCGCTTTACAACGGGCCGATTATCTTTTTATGAGCGGGGGACTGGGGCCGACGGAAGATGACCTCACTAGCACCGTAGCGGGGGAACTGGCGGGCCGCGATCTGATTTTTGATGAACGCAGCTGGGAGGCTATCGTCGCGCTATTTCACAAATATAAACTGGAGCCTGGCGATAACAACAGGAAACAGGCGATGCTACCAAAAGGTGCCAAAGTACTCGCCAACAGTAACGGTACCGCACCCGGTTTTAGCCTCACCTTTAAACGACATGGCGCACAAAAAACCATCGTTGCTTTACCCGGCCCTCCCCGGGAACTACAACCCATGTTAGCCAACTGGCTCACCGACCATGGCTTCAAAGCTGTACCTCAGGAGGAGCACCTGTTCCTGCGTTTTCTAGGGATTGGCGAATCCAGCCTTGCCGAAACGCTGGAACCCTGGTGTAAAGAGTGGGGCGAAGTCAGCTTTCGCCAAACCTTTCCTGAAATGGAAGTTAAGTTGTATCAACCAACACTGGACAAGCGCGTATCGCTTTGTCAATTCGCCACACAACATCTCGGTCAGTTTCTTACCACGTACACACGTCAGTCGGTGCCCGACCTGTTCACTGAGTTTATGCAGACCAATGGCAAGACCCTGGCGCTCGCCGAATCCTGCACCGGCGGCCTGGCCGCAAAAATTGTCACTGACACTCCCCATTCCTCTGACTATTTTCTCGGTGGCGTGGTCTCCTACACCAATACCATCAAAACTCAGCTGCTCGATGTATCCGCAAGCGATCTTGAACAGGATGGGGCCATCACTCCCGCTACCGCCAAGCAAATGGCTACCGGCGCGCGGAACCGCTTCAAGGCAGACCTGGCGCTCAGTTTCACAGGCATCGCAGGGCCCGATGGCGGCACCCGCGAAAATCCGGTAGGTACAGTGTGGATGGGCTGGGCCGACGCCGACGGCTGCAGGACAAAAAGACTGAACTTGCTCCAGGAGCGCGATCGAATACGCACCGCTGCTGTTTACCATGGCTTGCGTTGGCTGATGGAAGACTGGCTACAGAAAAGGTACGCACAACAGTTACAGGTGTGGTCAACAGGTTGAACCCGGTGATTCCGTTCGCGGACCAGTAACACTTATTATCAGTGGATCTGATCACCGAGCCTGTCATCATCCAGGCTTCAATTACCAAACAGGGATTTTTGCCGTGAATGTTACCTTCGTCTTGTTTATAATCTCCGCGTCTTATCTCGGTGCTTGGTAGCTATGGCAAACTCATTACAAGGTCAGTTACAAAAATCTGGTTTACTCACCGCAAAAAAGGCCAAACAGGTAACAAAGGACAAGCGCAAGCAGGATAAGATGCAGCGTAAAGGGCAGCAGCCTGTGGAGGATAACCTTAAGCAGCAGCTAGCTGAGAACAAAGCTGAGAAACGCTCGAAAGACAAAAGCCTCAATCAGCAGCAAAATCAAAAATCCCTGCGCAAAGCCCTGGCCGCACAAATTAAGCAATTGATTGAAATAAATGCTATTGCTGCGTCTGGTGACCAGCCATTCAACTTCACCGACGGCAAACACATCAAACGAATCTACGTTGACGACGAGCAGGTTGGCCGCCTGAGTCGGGGTGTTTTTACTATTGTTAAATCAGCTGACCGTTACGTCATTGTACCCACACCGGTGGCAGATAAAATCGCCCAGCGGGATCCCGAGCGCATCATATTCAAAGCGGAAAAAGAAGATAACACCACGGACGCTGATGATCCTTATGCCGAGTATAAAATTCCTGATGATTTAATGTGGTGAGCAATTTCGCCATCAGTGCTAATTTGACCGGCGCTAATTTGGCCAGTATTGATATGACCAGCACTGATATGTTCTGCTTCGGCATTATCTCCGCAAAAACAGCCACCGCTATAAGAACACCTGCCACAAGAACTGTCTCCACCAAAAATGCAACATACCAGGATATTTATATTCATAGTGTCCTGAACAATAAGCGCTTCGTTATTCAAACCATCATTATTTAACCTCTGAGCGGATTATGAATGTAGAATTTTTGCTCAGTCAAAACGAATGGATTCAGGCAGTTTTTAAGCACATGCGCTCACGGAAATTTGATTAAGGATAATTAAACCGATGAATAACGCCGAGGATATTTTACAGTCAACTTTTGGATACGATCAGTTTCGCCACTCCCAACAGGAGGTAATACAGGAACTGATCGACGGTCGTGACGCACTGGTACTAATGCCAACCGGGGGCGGCAAATCACTGTGTTTTCAGATTCCGGCACTGGTACGTGAAGGCGTGGCTATAATTATTTCACCACTGATCGCGCTAATGCAGGATCAGGTAGATGCCTTGCAACAACTGGGGATCAAAGCAGCTTTTCTGAACTCCACCCTGGCTGCTAATGAAGCCAGTAGCGTAGAGCAGCAACTACTCAGCGGCGAACTAGAGCTTGTCTATATTGCGCCAGAAAGATTAATGACAACACCAATGCTGGCATTGCTGGATCGTTGTCGTTTGTCTTTATTTGCCATTGATGAAGCCCACTGCGTATCCCAGTGGGGACACGATTTCCGGCCTGAATATCAGCAGCTGAAAATTCTTCACGAACGCTACCCCGACATCCCACGTATCGCACTGACCGCTACAGCAGACAAACGCACCCAGCATGAAATCGTCACCCAACTCGGGCTAGAAAATGCCAAAGTTGTCATCAATAGCTTCGACAGACCCAATATCCACTATTCAGTGTCAGAGGGAAACAATCCAAAACAGCGCTTATGGAACTTCATAGAACGAAACCATAGCGAGGATGCTGGTATCGTCTATTGTCTGTCACGAAAAAAAGTGGAAGCGATCGCCAGCTGGTTAGTTGATCAGGGCCGTGTGGCCTTACCCTATCACGCCGGCCTGCCAAAAGAGGTGCGCCAACAAAACCAGCAACGCTTCCTCCGCGAAGAGGGTGTCATCATTGTTGCAACCATCGCTTTTGGCATGGGTATTGATAAACCCGATGTGCGTTTTGTGGCGCATTTGAGCCTGCCTAAAAGTATCGAAGCCTATTATCAGGAAACTGGCCGCGCTGGCCGTGATGGCGAACCGGCAAGCGCCTGGATGGCCTACGGTTTACAGGATGTACTTACACTCCGACAGTTTGTGCAAGATTCTAACGCTGATCCAGCACATAAGCGTGTAGAGCACCATAAACTCGAATCGATGCTCGGCCTTTGTGAGCTAATTACCTGTCGCCGCCATGCCCTGCTCGCCTATTTTGATGAGGATTCTTCCCAGCGTTGTGGAAATTGCGACAACTGCACCAATCCCCCAGAAAAATGGGATGGCACGGTCGCCACCCAAAAAGCACTGTCATGCATCTATCGAACGGGACAGCGTTTTGGCGTCAATTATCTTATTGATGTCCTGCACGGCAAAACTGACGAAAGGATCCAGAACAACAACCACGATCAAATCAGCACTTATGGTATCGGGAATGATTTTACTACCACTGAATGGCGGTCCATATACCGACAACTAATCGCACTGGGGTATATCGATGTAGATACCGAAGGATATGGTGCCTTACATCTCACTGAAAAATGCCGCCCCCTGTTACGCGGCGACGAAACTATTGACCTGAGAAAACAAACTAAACAGGAAAAACCTGATAAAGACAAAAAGGCAGCGACGCTGATCCGCCCACAGGATCAGACTCTGTGGGACTCTCTACGCTCGCTGAGAAGCGAACTTGCAGAACAATTCGGCGTGCCTCCCTATGTCATATTTCACGATGCCACACTCCATGAAATGATAAAAAATCGGCCGTTAAATACCACCGACATGGCGCATATCTCCGGGGTAGGCAAACAAAAACTTGATCGCTATGGACAGCAATTTATCAGCGAAATTGCCAGCCATCCGCTTCCCCCATTACTCGACAACCGCCTCAGCGACACCGTTAACGAAACGCTAATGCTCTATCAGCAAAAAATATCTATTGATCAAATCGCACTTAAGCGGGAAATAAAAGTCACTACTGTCTACACTCATTTAGCAGATGCCATAGCAACCGGTTTGCTCCCTGTTTTCGATGTAATTAGTCTCGAGCGTGATGAATATGAAACAATTGTCTCGCTTATGGAATCATTCGCGAACGACGAACAAAGCAGGTTAAAACCAGTCTATGATGCCCTCGACCAGGAAGTCGATTATGGCGTCTTAAAATGCATACAGGCATCGATTTGATTACCAACAGCACAGACCAGCCGTTGTTGCTTTACCGGCAAATTCTCCCGCAACTTTTATCCCGAATTGAATAGTCGGGTAAACAGCAGAACATACAATGATAGAAATTAATTCATCAGCCTTAATAGGCAAAGGACTACACCGAGAATGCTATGTCCATCCTCAGGACAAAAACCTGTGCATAAAAGTTGCTGTGAACGAAAACATTAAGGAAACCCAACGCGAACAAAAGTATTACCGGTTTTTGAAAAGAAAGAATATATGCTGGGATATGCTGCCTAAATTTTACGGCAATATTGACACTAATATGGGCTCAGGGGCCGTCTTCGACATGATCAGGAACCATGATGCTTCTGTTTCAAAAACTCTGGAGCATTATCTTGATTCGAACGAAAACACTGAATCACATTACGCCGGGCTTGTGCAATCGCTTGCCTTGTTAAAGGCGTACTTGCTGACCGAGAACATTATCACCATGACCATTAAACCTAAAAACATCCTCTACCAGGAGCTTGATGCGGAAAATGGTAGACTGTTCATCGTCGATAATATTGGCAATTCAGACTTATTACCAATCTGCAATTACAGCAAACGTCTTGGCAATAAAAAAATACTCAGGAAGTGGCAGCGCTTTGAAAGCTCACTATTAAAGACCTATCCAGATAACAAAGCGCTAGTTCGAATACTTGCAAATTTGAATTAGGGGCCTCTGATTAAGTCTGGACGAAGCAGGTTGTAATTCAGAATATTCAGATTCACCAACAGTAGGCGCTTTTAGGCGAGGCGAAAATTGCGCGTAATAGCAAGCTATTGCGAAAATTTACACCAACAGTAGGCGCTATCAAGGCGACGAAGAAGCTCGATATTCTGTGTCCAAAATGCGAGTTCATGGCTTGATCAGAGGTTCCTTAGCACCCGGCATCCACTAACCATGATTAATGAAAAAGTTTTATCCAGATGGTTTTAACGCTTTATATACAGTGCTTTAATTTATCAAAAAGCTACTATCAGGAAACTTCAGATATACCGATACCATCATCCCGCAGCCACACATATAGCCCCGGTATAACGATCAAAGTCAAAACAGTCGAGGAAGCCAATCCAAATATCAGCGAAACTGCCATACCATGAAACATGGGGTCAGGCAGAATAAAAGCCGAGCCTGCCATACCAGCAATCGCCGTTAGAATAATCGGTTTAGCACGAATTGCTCCCGCCTCGATGGCCGCTTTGCGCATTGGCATGCCCTCACGGCGTTTAGCATGGATAAATTCAATTAACAAAATTGAGTTACGTACGACAATACCTGAAAGAGCAATTAAACCAACCGTGGAAGGCATGGAAAAAGTCGAGTCCATCACCCAGTGGCCAATGATAATCCCGGAAAAACCGAGAGGTACGGGCATCAATACCACCAGCGGTGTTATGAAGCTACCGAACTGCCCCACCACGAGAATATAAATGCCCAAAAGCGCGATCCCAAAGGCGACACTCAAATCTGTAAAAGTTTCATTGGTTACATCCCATTCACCCATCCACAACATAGAGGCTTTACTCACGTCTTCCGGTTGCCCTGAAAAACTCACTTCCAGTGACTCCCCTCCCGGCCATTCCATGTCCTGTAAAATCCGTTTGACATCCCCCATAGCATAGACTGGTCCGTCTTTCGGCTCGCCCCGAATGCTAGCAGTGACCATATCAGCGAAGTGACCATCCCGTCGGTAAATAGGATAGGAGGCTCTTTCGGTTGTCACTTCAACCACATCGCCTAACTCTCGGATTTCACCTGTTAAAGTCGATATGGGCGTGGACAATATCCGTTCACTGAGAAACAAAGATTCTTTGGGTTGCCGGACTACAACAGGAACCGGATTCCTGCCATCACCGCGATGGGAATAACCCAGGCTAAGCCCACCCAGCAAGGCCGACAGGGTGTCATAGACAACGCCCTCTTCTACCTGATGAAACTCGAGGTTTTCCTGGTCAATAGAAATCCGTAAACGCATGGCCGGTTCACCAAAAGAATCATCGCTTTCAGTCAACTCGGGAACCTGATCAAAAGCCTGCCGTACCTTGCGTGCAACATGCCGCCGAGTTTCGGGATCCGGGCCATAGACCTCAGCCACCATGATATAGGGTGCCGGCGGTCCCGGCGGTGCTTCGACCAGTTCAATGGAGGTTTTATCGGGCATATCCAGGGCCTTCAATCGCGCCCTGACTTCCATGGCAATATCGTGGCTGGGCCGTTCACGCTCCCATTTTTTCGTGAGGTTAAGTCGCAATTCACCCTGCTCAGGTAGACCCCGCATATAATCCTGGCGCACCAGTCCGTAAAAGTTGTATGGACCTGCAGCTCCCGCATAGAGCTGCATGCTCTCTATTTGCGGTATATCCC
The DNA here is from genome assembly GCA_003645535.1 of Gammaproteobacteria bacterium. Lineage (GTDB taxonomy): Bacteria > Pseudomonadota > Gammaproteobacteria > Pseudomonadales > Porticoccaceae > HB2-32-21. The sequence continues at coordinate 41,601 of QNFP01000004.1, forward strand.
CGACCAGATTAGCGGCATCCACCAGGACCCGCTCGGTCGCTTCCAGGGTCGAGCCTTCTGGCAAATCGAATAAAACCTGAACATCCTGCTTGTCATCAAACGGCATAATTTTAAAAATCACCAAGCGGTAGTAAGGCATCAAAAACGTTAACAAAGTAAACACAACTACCGCCAACAGGGCCAGCTTTGCTCTGCCCGGCGTCAGCAACATAACACTTACAACTTTACGGTAATAGGCGCCGAATATACCGCCCTGGGCCACTTCCAGATCGGCCTCCGAGTCGGGAACCTGCTCCGCCCCCTCTTCAAGATGACTGGCGGTGACATCATCTTTCCCGTGCCGCAGTTTAAGCATCGCCCAGGGCACGACTATCAATGCCAATAGCAAGGAAAAAATCATCGCCGCCGAGGCAGATATTGGTATCGGCCTCATAAAGGGGCCATTAAATCCAGTGCTATAGAGCATCGGTAACATAGCGGCCACCACAGTAAAGGTGGCAATAATGGTCGGATTACCCACCTCGGCAACAGCATCAATAGTGGCCTCCTTCCAACTGCGGCCATTGAGCATCTTCCAATGTCTGGATATATTCTCGATCACCACAATGGCATCGTCAGCAAGAATAGCGATAGCGAAAATAATACCGAACATAGTCAGCCTGTTAAGGCTGATATCAAGCAACCAGCAAACAAAGAATGTGAGCAAGACAGTCGCTGGAATAACCACCAGAATAACCAAACCCTCACGCCAGCCTAAAAACAGGGCCATGATGATCACAATGGCAGCGGTAGCCAGCAGCAAGTGGCCCATCAGTTCATTAGCTTTATGCTCAGCAGTGGCCCCATAATCCCTTGTCACTTCAACTTTCACTTCATCCGGGATCATGCGACCTCGGATCAGTTCCAGGCGTTTTAATACATCCTTGCTAATTTCAACACCATTGGCACCCTTGCGCTTGGCTATAGCCAGACTGACAGCAGACATACTTTTAAAGGTTTTGTTACCGTTTTCATCCTGCACCGGCAACATCTGCCGAACACTGTGATCATCAAGACTGGCGCCAGTGACTATCTTTGCCACATCACGCATATAAACCGGACGGCCATCAAAAGTGGTAATCACCAGTAAGCCGATATCGGTGGCGCCTTGCAGGGTTTGTCCAGCAATGACGGTCATTGCCCTGTCGTCGTGACGCAGGCTACCGGTCAGGAAAGCCCGGTTGGCGTTGCGTACTTTTTCCACCACCTGATTTAGCGTCACACCATAGAGCGACAGTAGTTCGGGGTCGGGCTCGACGCGAATTTCCTTTGGATGGCCCCCAACGATGTAGGTAAGACCAACATCGTCGACTTTAATCAGCTCATGGTTTAATTCTTCGGCCAGCTCAGTAAGCATTTCCGTCGTCCATCGACCTTCATTGCCCGGATACGCTGACAGCGTTAATACGATGACGGCCACATCATCGATACTACGACCAATGACCAGAGGCTCAGGAATATTCTGTGGTAGTCGGTATTTGTTGGCATCAATCGCGTCGTTAATCCGAGCGATAGCCGAATCGTCATCATGACCGGTATCAAAGCGGACGGTAATCGCAAGACCATCATCACGGGTCATCGAGTAAATGTGTGCAACATTATCGATACCTTTAAGGATGTCCTCAAAGGGTTTGGTGACCAGTTCAACAATGTCCTCGGCCCTAAGTCCTGGCGCCGACACCAGGATATCGACGAAGGGCACTGTTATTTGAGGCTCTTCCTCGCGAGGCATACCAGATAACGCTATGCCACCTAGTACAACGGCGATAACCAGAATTAAAGGTGTTAACGCAGATTGAACAAATGCCTGGCTAATACGCCCTGCTACGCCCAACGAAACGCTCATTCTGCAGCCTTGCTTATACCCGCGACAGGTTGCCCAGGTGCTTTGACAAGCACGTCACCCTCCCGCAAACCAGACAATATCTCGACTCCACCTTCAACCGCCTGACCAGGCTGAACCACAACTTCTACACCCCGGGACAAATAAACATAGCTGAGACCGTAACGGCGGTGAAGGTACTCAGCCGCGATGACGAAAGCCTGTCGTTTGTCTGTGGATACCCACACCCTGACACGCTCACCAATAAAAAAATCGCCGAGGCCCTCAACCGTCACATCGGCAACGACCCGGCCGTTATCGAGTTCTGGGTACACCTGAGTGATCACACCCTCTCTATAGGCTCGGTCCTCAGCTATAAAACTACTGTCAAGCATGCCCCGTTGGCCAACCAGTACAGTATCACCCTGTTTGATAAAACGCGCATGGCGTTCAGGCAACATCAAGCGCAAAATATAGCTCTCAGCAGCTATGCTAGCAATCGCTTCACCCGGTAAAACCACCGAACCCTGGGTAATATTTACTTTCAGCACCCGACCGCTGGCAGGAGCCAAAACATCGCCTTCAATTTGCGCTTGCAGAATCACCCCCTGATCCGACTTCAATGCGGCAATATCTGCACTGACCACATCGACCCTGGTCTGTGCCTCATCTAGCTTTGCCTCACTGATTTTCCCCCGCTTATACAGCTTCGATACCCGCTGTAAAGTTGTCTTCGCCAGTTGTAGCTGTGCTTCTAAAGAACGCAATTTTGAAGCCGAAGCTGCGATTTGTAGTCTCAGCTTTGGATCACGAACTCGCGCCAGTTTTTGGCCCGCTTCAACTGTATCGCCTTCATCAACTAACAGCTCGACCAATGTGCCGCCGATACGGGCACGAGCCAGGGTCACATCCACTGTTTGCACAGAGGCAAATAGTGACTTCATATCATAAACAGGTTGACGTTTTACCAGCAGTTCAGTTTCTTCTGGCTTGGCTGCCTGAGCACAAACACCGAGATAAAACAGAGCAAATACACCGATCAATAAACGGCCAAGTGCTTTTAGAAATTCAATATTAGACATAAATACCTTTATGTTTTACGTATTACCTTTAATTCCTGCACTACCACAACAAAGCCCATAGCTGCAGTTCCAGAACCCCTGCTGTCGGGATCAGCTATTGATTAAACAAATATACCTGTGCTAGACGTGACTTACAGGTTTTTTTGATTGCTTAGACTATCGTTTTAGCCCGTAATATAGCAATACCAAACCGCGTTAAATACAAAAAAACACTGGCAGAAAAACTGGGCGTATTTATTCATGACCTCATCCATACCAAAAATAATTCATTATTTCGACTACAAAAGCCCCTATGCCTATCTTGCCCAGGAAGAAGTCTTTCGTCTCCACGTCGATACCGGCCAGAATGTCGAGTGGTTACCCCATACACTAGACATTCCCAGCTTTCTGGGTGCCGCAGAACTCGATGCTTCCGGCAACGACCTGATACAGACCCGCAATGCCCATCAGTGGCGACGTGTTAAGTACTCTTATATGGATTGCCGCCGCGAAGCCAATCGTCGCGGCTTAACCCTTCGCGGTCCACGCAAAATATTTGACTCCTCAGTCGCGCATATAGGGTTTTTATACGCCAAACAACATGGTGATTTCAAAAACTACCACCAGCTGGTTTTTGAGCAGTTCTGGCAGCGTAAACTGGATATTGAAGACCCAACGGCGATCCAGTCGGCCCTTCAACAATCCGGCATTGATGCCAATGGTTTTGTCAAATACCTGAGCAGAAACGGCCCCGATGAACTAAGACAAATTCAGCAACACGCCGAAGCCTCAGGTGTATTCGGCGTGCCCTCTTATCTAATCGGCGATGAGCTCTTTTGGGGTGGTGAGCACATCGGTCACATACGAGAGTTGTCTGGCCTGAAACCGTCTGGACTGGAACTGCCTGGCCTGAAACCGCCTGGCCTGGAACAGTAGCTGGCCAATTGAAGCTATCAGGGTAATGGCTCGTCTGGCGACGGACATTATCACTCGTCGATATGCCCTTCTTCCATTCGCTGATCTTCGCGGTAAAAGGCCGCATAATATCGAGCCGCTTCTCTAATCTCTTCGTCGGTAAGATCAAAGGTTACCTGGGACATAGTACTGTCTTCAATCACCTGCTTACGGTGAGCAAATAATTTCCTTTCGATTTCCTGTTGGCTCATTTCCGGCAAATCCGGCCACGGCTCGTAAATTGACTTACCCGCCACCCCATGACAGTTAGCACAGCGGCGGATAACAACGGGTTGTCCTGCGGAGCCGATTTCATTTTCCAGTGATTCAATAAAATTGACCACGTGCCATATCTCTTCTTCGGTGAGGGGATGACGAAAAGAAGGCATGTCATTGCGACCTTCAGCAATCTTCCAGGCAAATGCACCAGTCGATTGTCTACCGGCTATCACTAACAGGTTGGCCGGTCTGTCATTAAGGGAAAGCCCAATAATACCGTCACCTTCACCCCA
>QNFP01000005.1 GCA_003645535.1 Gammaproteobacteria bacterium
AACCTGTTGTCGATTCCGGCGTCGTTTTGGCGGAGATTTGTGCCCCGACGGGCGTTTCTGAACCTGGCTAGGCTTTTGGGTTTGTTTGCGTTGCTCACCTTCACTCTGCCCGGTGCGCTCATCCCGTTTGCCTGATTCTGCACTACTTTTAGCAGCGCTGGCGGCTGTTTTCCGGCCATTACCATTGTCAGTGCGTTTATCATTACTGCGCGGGCGGTTCTGTGCCTGGGACTTGCCCTGGGACTTGCTGCGTGAATCACTTTTTTGACGAGACTGACTGCTGCTGCGACTCGACGCCTTTTGTTTCGGTTTGGGCTTTTCTGTCTTTGGTTCAACACTCGGTGTTTCAGTTGTTGCGGGCGTTTGTTTGCTGCCAAACATATTTCGCAACACACGAGTTACTAAGCCAGGTTTTTCCTCTGAGGCAGGCCTTTCCTGGGCTTGTTCCTTAGTGGTTGTTGTTGCCGGTGTCGGTGCCCGCATCTGTGGCGGAAGGTTTTCGACAGCGGGTTTCGGCAGGGGTGGTGTCGGAGTCGGTTGAATCAGTTCAAGCCTGTCTTTAAGCGGCGATGGCTCGGTGAGTTTATAACTGTATTCTTTCGGCGCTTCATCCTGCGCTCTAATGCGTTGTACCTCGAAGTGAGGAGTTTCCATTTCCGGATTTGGTAAAACAACAATCTTGGTGCTATTACGCTGTTCTATTTCACCAATTTCAGCACGTTTTTCATTTAATAAAAAAGTGGCAACAGGAATAGGCGTGATGACCCGAATTTCTGCGCTACTCTCTTTTTGCGCCTCTTCTTCCACCAACCGTAAAATGGCCAGTGCGATTGAGCGCGTGCCACGGATCGTGCCTTGCCCGCTACAACGTGGACAAACTTTAGATGTCATTTCCTCGAGAGATGGCCGCAGGCGCTGCCGAGACATTTCGAGAAGGCCAAATCGCGAGATGCGACCGACCTGTACGCGAGCGCGGTCAACTTCCAGCGCTTTACGCATTCTATTTTCTACTTCTCGTTGATTTTTGTTCGCCATCATGTCGATAAAGTCGATGACGATGAGGCCACCAACATCCCGCAGACGGAGTTGTCGAGCTACCTCATCCGCCGCCTCGAGATTGGTTTTGTACGCCGTTTCTTCTATGTCACTACCTTTGGTCGCTCGTGAGGAGTTGATGTCAATGGAAACAAGCGCTTCGGTGATGTCAATGACAATCGAGCCCCCCGAGGGCAGCTTTACCTCGCGCTCAAAAGCGGTTTCTATCTGGTTCTCGATTTGATAGCGGTTAAAGAGTGGGATAGGGTCTTCGTAGTGACGCACTCGGCTATGGTAGCTAGGCATGACTTGTTGAATAAACGCAGCTGCGAGGTCAAAAACATTTTTGGTGTCGACAATGACTTCGCCAATATCTGGGCGCAGGTAATCACGAATAGCGCGGATAATAACGTTACTTTCCTGGAACAGAAAATGCGGGGCTGTTGATTGCACAGCTTCATCTTCAATGGTCTGCCAGAGTTGCATGAGGTAGTCGAGATCCCATTGCAACTCTTCTGTAGAGCGGCCAATCCCGGCGGTGCGGACAATTACACCACTTCCTTCCGGGATATTCAGCTCACGCATGGCTGCGCGTAATTCGGTTCGCTCATCACCTTCGATGCGTTTGGAAATGCCACCAGCGCGTGGGTTATTTGGCATTAAAACCATGTAGCGGCCGGCCATGCTAATAAAGGTAGTCAGCGCAGCGCCCTTGTTGCCGCGCTCCTCTTTGTCTACCTGTACGATTACTTCCTGCCCTTCGCGGACTAGATCCTTGATTTTGATCCGACCCTGGCCTTCTGGGGGTCTTTTGCTGAAATAATCCCGTGAAATTTCTTTGAGGGGTAAAAAGCCGTGGCGCTCAGCGCCATAGTCTACAAAAGCGGCTTCCAGACTGGGTTCTACGCGGGTGATTTTTCCCTTATAGATGTTTGCTTTTTTTTGTTCTCGAGTGCGGTTTTCAATGTCGAGATCATAGAGTTTTTGGCCGTCGACCAGGGCTACTCGCAGCTCTTCTGGCTGGGTAGCGTTAATTAGCATTCTTTTCATGTAAATCCTGCAGTATCTTATGGGACAAAAGCCGCAATAACGCTGCAGAAAGCTGGATCAGCCTTAGGTAGTTCAACAGAAATTCAACAGTAGTTCTATAACCGGAGAGGCTAGCTTATGCAAATACCGATACTACGAAACTGGTATATTGACTGGACTAGCGATATGTCGCCCCGTCTTCATTAACATATTATTGAGTGGTTTATGTAGCCTCAATACTGTAAGTGATTTTTAACTGATGATTTCTGTTAACGAAACTTTTTGTTAGGGCTCCGAGCTGGGAACGCGTTCTGTAGACACTATGTGCCGTATATAGAGCATTTGTTCCTTTTTGTTATTTTACATAGTAATTAAACATGCAAAATAACAGTGTGCCTTTCTACGTGTTCGCCAGTTCAGGCATCGCACTAACTAATAGTTTCGCTTCTTTTTCGTCTACCTTAAATTTTGATACTTCCAACTTTCAAACAGCTATCGCGCCCTTTGACACGGTTGCTAAAAAGTATCTGCAATATCAGCTCTAAAGCCTCGCCAGTTACATCGTTGGCAGCAAATACCTGTGTTGTCTATCCTGTGTTGTCTATAATTGTTTGTGCTTTATGTAATCCGCTGGTGGTTAGTTTTAACCTCAGTAGTTTTAATATAGCCTTCGTGCACAAACTAACGATTGTTGTCAGGAACCCCTGGTTTTGATGAACTTGTAATCGAGCTACGACAATAAGTTGCTATCAATGGGTTTATGCTTAATTTAGCACCCAGTTCAAAGCGGGCTGCTGACATCTGTTGCCGACTACTTTCGCGACAGCGGCGGAGTATAGCAATTTCAGCTAAGCCCTTCAATCTAGTTGAATAATCTCCCGCGAGAACCCGAGTAAATTGGTAGACTGCTGCTTGACTAGATGTTTTTGAGCGTATGAGCAGTGTCGGACTCTTCTATAAAAGGCGTGCAGCTGTTAACAATAAGTGCGGATCAGTCCGGACAGCGAATTGACAACTTTTTGCTGGCACAACTTAAAGGCGTACCAAGGTCGCGTGTCTACCGACTTTTACGTAAGGGTGAGGTTCGCGTTAACAAAGGTAGGATACGCCCTCAATATCGCCTGCTCGAAGACGATGTGGTTAGGATTCCGCCTGTCAGGCTGGCAGAGCGTGAGGAGCCTCCTGCTCCAGGACGCAGCCTGCGCGACTTGCTTGAAGCGAATATTCTGTATGAAGAAAAGGGCTTTATGGTGCTCAACAAACCATCCGGGGTCGCTGTGCATGGTGGCAGTGGTATTAAATTGGGTGTCATAGAAGCGTTGAGGGTAATGCGTCCAAAAGAGCTGCGCCTGGAGTTGGTGCACAGGCTCGATCGAGACACATCGGGATGCTTATTGATTGCGCGTAACAGGGCTCCCCTCAGGGCACTGCAGGAGCAGATGCGTGAAAGGTCGATGGTTAAGCGGTATATGGCGCTGGTGAGTGGCTCCTGGGCAAAGGGTGTTAGTGAAATTAATGCGCCATTGCGCAAATTTACTCTGCAATCGGGGGAGCGTATTGTACGTGCCGATAAGGATGGCAAGCGCGCTTTGACCCGTTTCCGAATAGTTCGTCAGTTTTCAGAAGCAACCCTTATTGAAGCCGAACTTGAAACAGGGCGTACCCACCAGATCAGGGTGCATTGTCAGTTAGCGGGGCATCCTTTGGCTGGTGATTCAAAATATGGTGATGATGATTTTAATAAAGCAATGAAAGCCTCGGGGTTGAATCGCCTGTTTCTGCATGCGGGTGAGTTGCAATTTTGCTCACCCGCGAGCGGGAAGAAAATAAGTGTTTCTGCGCCATTACCCGATGATTTGCAGCTACTTCTGAATCGCCTGTAGTGTGGTTTTTGTGGTTTTTGTGGTTTTTTCCTGAAACGAGAATCGCCACCCTATGCCTCGTTTGATTATTTTTCCAGATTTTATATAAATAAAATCCTTTTAATATCATTGGGATAGATATGCTACCTAAAGATATGTTTAAACAATATTATCAATTATATTGTAATGGTATTCAGCCAGGAGCTGACGCAGCTGGATCAGTGGTAAGCCGATAATTGCAGTCGGGTCATTGCTGTTGATGCTTTTGAATAGCGTAATCCCCAATCCTTCGGCTTTAAAACTGCCTGCGCAGTCATAGGGCTGTTCATATCTGAGATATTTTTCGATTTCATCCCGTTTTAGTTCGCGGAAGTGTACTTCGGTGAGGGTGGTGGCGACACGCGAGGTTTTGTTCAGGCTGTGATATACGCACAAAGCCGAGAGAAAATGCACAGTTTGTCCTGAAAACTGTAGTAATTGCGCCAATGCATTTTCGTGATCACCGGGTTTGCTTATCAGTGCGTCTCTGTGCAAAGCAACTTGATCAGAACCTATAATAAGATGGCGGGGGAAAGCCGTAGCCAGTGCCTCAGCTTTGGCTATAGATAGCCTTGTAGCGGTTTCAGGTGGTGTTTCATCGGAGTATGGGGTCTCGTCTACATTGGGTGATTGCCATGTGAAGGGTACGCTTAAGCGGGCGAGCAACTCCCTTCGGTAAGGTGATGATGACGCCAGCACTAATTGCATAGATGATTTATACCGATAATCTTTTTATACGACACCCAGTTTACCCGTTTTTAGTACCTTAATTTTCTTTGACAGATCAATACCATGGCCCTAAAATTGCGCCCCTATGTCTGTAGCACCACACCGTAACGTTTTACCGCAATGGCTTAGCCCGCTGAAACTGGCTGCTCAGGGCGTTGTGTTGAAAGGCGTGGTTTTGCAAAAGCAGATGTTGCGACTGGCTGATGCTCTTACCTCTGTCGATACACCGATATCGGTGTATCTGCATTTTTATTGTGATGACTTCGGTTTTCGCATTGCTAGTGGGCAAGTGACAGCACAGGTTCGTTTGTATTGCCAGCGATGTATGCAGGAGATGGAGCAAGTAATTGCCGCAGACGTGCGCTGGGCGATTGTTGCCAATGAAGAGAAAATGAAGGCTTTGCCCAAAGACTACGACCCCTGGGTACTGGTTGATGGTGAAGGGGATTTGCACGCAATAATTGAAGAAGAGTTGTTGTTAGCATTGCCTATTGTTGCTTTCCACGATATGGATAACTGTGGGGGTGATCAGCGTTATTCAACTGGTAATGTGGTGGAGCTTGATAAAAAAAAGAATCCCTTTGAGGCATTACGTGAGCTAAAACTCAGGTAATAAAAGGGGATCTTTTTAATACGTCTGCTTTATTAAGTCTGGACGCAGGGTATGATACCGCGTGAAACGCAACAAAATAGATATTTTAGATAGCAATTTAATTAGCATGGCATATGTCTGGCTGGTAAGTAAAGGAGAGAGAAATGGCAGTACAAAAAAGTCGTAAAACCCGTTCAAAACGTGGCATGCGTCGTTCTCACGATGCGCTAGGTGCTGGTGCAACACTGTCTGTAGATGAATTAAGTGGCGAAAAGCACCTCCGTCATCATGTTACGGCCGATGGCTTTTATCGCGGTCGTAAAGTAGTAGAGAGTAACAACGACGACTGACCGATTTATGGCTCTACAACTTAACCTTGCTGTGGATGCCATGGGTGGGGATAACGGGCCAAAAGTTGTCGTCCCCGCCGCAATTCGATTTCTGGATGAAAATCCAGGAATCGAATTGACGTTATTCGGTGTGCAAGACGAACTATTGCGTCATTTCCCCAATAATGATCCAGCCGGCATCAGCAGATGCCATGCCCAGTTCTGTTCGCAATTTGTAGCCGACGATGAGTCGCCTTCCGCCGCTTTGCGGCATAAGCAGGATTCGTCGATGTGGCTTGCTTTTCAGGCGGTCGCTCACGGTCGGTCACAGGCGTTCATCAGTGGTGGTAACACGGGCGCGATGGTAGCCATGGGGCTTAAACTTTTAGGTGCAAATGAGGGCATCGATCGGCCAGCTATCTGCACTGCTTTACCAACCCGTGCCGGACGTTGCTATCTGCTTGATGTTGGAGCCAATGTGGACTGCACGACTAAACAGTTGCACCAGCTTGCACTAATGGCAACGAATCTGGTGAGAGTGCAGGAAAAAATAGCGAAGCCATCAGTCGCCTTGCTAAATATCGGCAAGGAATCGATTAAGGGCAACAAAGTGGTCAAAGAAGCGGCCGAACTATTCAATGCTGATGCATCACTCAATTATGCTGGCTTTATTGAAGCAGACGAACTGCTCAGTGGTCGTGTCGATATAGTTATATGCGATGGATTTGTTGGTAATGTCGCCTTGAAAGCCACTGAAGGTGCTGTCGCAAATATACTTGACAGGCTGGCGGTGATTGGCAAACGCTATTCCACCGCCGACATCAGCGCGGGGGTAATGCCCTCCCTACTGGATGCTTTGCACCGGGAGCTTGACCCCGGTAGTTATAATGGGGCTATTTTGCTGGGCCTAAAAGGCGTGACGGTAAAAAGCCATGGCAGTGCTGATGTGGACGGGTTTTGCTGCGCCCTTGAGCGAGCTGTTATGGCCGTTGGTACGGATGCTTCAGGTTCTATAACAAACGAATTGGTTTGAGATATCTATGTCTGTAAACAGCAAATTAGCGTTCGTATTTCCCGGCCAGGGTTCGCAAAAAATTGGCATGTTGGCCGAGATTGCCAGTGAGTACTCCATAGTTGCGGAGACCTTTGCGGAGGCGGCGGAGGTGCTTGGTTACGATGCCTGGGATATGCTCCAAAATGGCGAGCAGGACGACATCAACCAGACCGAGCGAACGCAGCCCATTTTGTTGACCGCCAGTGTCTCACTGTGGCGAGTATGGGCTGAGAGGCAAGGTCAAAGCCCCGCATTATTGGCCGGTCATAGTCTGGGTGAATGGTCGGCACTAGTATGTGCAGGTGTCGTAGAGTTCGTTGATGCTGTCAATCTGGTACGCCTACGCGGCGCATATATGCAAGAAGCGGTGCCGCGCGGACAAGGGGCGATGGCCGCTGTGCTAGGGCTTGACGATGTGGCTATAAAAGCCTGTTGCGAACAGGCTGCCCAGGGCGAGGAAGTGGTACCGGTAAATTTTAATGCGCCTGGTCAGGTGGTGATTGCCGGTACCAGCAGCGGTGTAGAACGGGCCATCGTGCTTTGTAAAGAGGCGGGGGCTAAGCGTGCAATGCCTCTGGCAGTAAGTGCTCCATTTCATACGCAAATGATGAAGCCCGCTGCGGACAAATTGGCGACGCATCTTACTCAGGTCGCATTCAATGCACCGCAAATTCCCGTTGTGCAAAACGTGCGCGGCGAGATAGAGACCGATAGTCAAAAGATTCGTGACTTGATGATTGAGCAAATCTATAGTCCGGTGCAATGGGTCGATTGTGTGAAAACGTTGGTCAGTCAAGGTGTACAGGTGACTGTGGAGTGTGGCCCCGGTAAGGTATTGTGTGGCCTTAATAAGCGTATCGATAAAAGTTTGCAAAGCTTATCTACAGATACTTTGAGTAGCCTTGGTGAAGCGCTTGAAACAGCTGGATAGGTGACTGTTTAATAAAGAATATATTGGCAAAGGGGAATATATGGATTTTGAAGGCAAGATTGCGCTAGTGACCGGTGCCAGCAGGGGCATTGGTGCCGCGATTGCGGATGTACTGGGTGCGGCTGGAGCAGTGGTTGTGGGTACGGCAACCTCGGAAGAAGGTGCAGAGCGCATCTCCAGGCGGTTTGCTGAGAATAATGTCAATGGCAGAGGTTTACGGCTGGATGTTGCCGATGCGGAAGATGTTATTGGCGTTGTTAAAAAGATCAATGAAGAGTTTGGCGCCCCCCTTATTCTGGTAAATAATGCCGGGATTACCAGGGATAATTTATTGATGCGTATGAAGGAAGAAGAGTGGACCTCTGTGGTTGACACTAATCTCACCGGCATATTTAGACTGTGTAAGATTTGCCTGAAAGGCATGACCAAAGCACGTTGGGGACGAATTATTAATATCAGTTCGGTGGTTGGCTCTATGGGTAATGCTGGGCAGGCTAACTACGCCGCTACCAAGGCCGGGGTGGCAGGATCTGGGCGCTCGTTGGCCAAAGAAGTAGGCTCAAGGAATATAACGGTCAACACCGTAGCCCCCGGTTTTATCGATACTGATATGACTCGCCAGCTCAGCGAAGCTAATCGTGACGCGATGCTGGCGAATATACCGCTGGCACGACTTGGTCAGCCTGAGGAGATCGCCTCGGTTGTCGCTTTTCTGGCGGGGGAGGGTGGAGCATATATAACGGGTGAGACGATCGAAGTAAACGGCGGCATGTATATGAATTGAGTGCCTGGCAAGGTGGTGATAAAAGCGGTTACGGGGCAAAGTTTTTTGAGGTAAAATGCGCCACCGGACAACAGCCATGCCGAGTAATTTAACTATTGATCAGAAAGGTGAAAGCCTGATCTGTCATTGTAGAACAAACGAAACCTCTATCAACAGGAGTAATGATTGTCATGAGCAACATTAACGAACGCGTAATAAAAATGGTTGCCGAGCAACTGGGTGTGAAAGAAGAGGATGTAAAGCCCGATTCCTCTTTCGTTGAGGATCTAGGTGCCGATTCTCTAGATACTGTTGAGCTGATTATGGCTCTAGAGGAAGAATTTGATACGGAAATACCTGATGAAGAGGCCGAAAAACTGGCGTCTGTGCAAGATGCGATCTCTTATATAAGTAAGAACCTGGAATGATTTAGGACAATAAAAAACCGCCTGACCAGGTCAGGCGGTTTTTTATTGTCTATCGTTCGGGAATTTGCATATCTTCATGTACTTGCCAACGATATTTGTTTTAATCGGACTATGAGTGCGGTTAGTTGTTTTGTTGATGGTAAACCCGGTGGAGCCATTCCCGTAAGTGATCGCGGCTTCCTGTACGGGCACGGCTTGTTCGAGACTATGCGCCTGTTGCAGGGTGAGTTACCCCTGCTGGAATTCCATTTGGCGCGTCTTGGCGAAGATGCCAGGAAACTGTCGTTAAACTGTGATCTGGATAGACTCCGACTTGAGTTAATGGATAGCCTGAATACCTTTCCTGTACAGGGCGTGGTCAAGTTGATATTGACAGCGGGTGATGGCCGCCGTGGTTATCGACCGCATGGGGAATCAAAATCGCGCTGTGTAATACAATTTTTTGAGCTGGAACGCGGCCCTGCTATCCATCGCTTGCAGGTGTGTGACTACCGCTTGCCACATAATCCAGTATTGGCTGGCATCAAGCATTTAAATCGTCTTGATCAGGTCACAGCCGCAGCAGAACTGGCACCAGGCTGCGATGGATTGTTGCTCGACCAGGAGGGCAAGGTAATCGAGGCTCTGAGTAGTAATATATTTGTGCTCTCGGAAGGCCAATGGTTGACGCCATCACTGTCCAAAGCAGGTGTATCGGGTGTCATGCGCACAGTGTTGAAAAGAGAAATTTTTCCTGCGCTAGGCCTGGTAGCAACAGACATAGAGATGGATCTTAATGTATTGCGAGCTGCACAGGAGGTATTTATCTGTAACGCCGTAGTGGGTATCACGCCTGTTGCTGAGGTTGTCGGTATTGGACGCTGGTCGATGACGCCCCAGACTGAATTACTTAAGACAAAGCTGGCCGAGCAGTACTTATGCTTCAGCGCATAGTCCTGGTTGTTGCAATTTCAAGCATACTCCTGCCCATGTTATTTTGGTTGTGGCTGGAAAACGCCGTGACACAAGCACTATTAATCCCTGCTCAGGGGTTCGAGTTAACCGTAGCTCGCGGTGCGGGGGTCAATTTATTAGCTGATCAGCTGGTCGAGCAAAATGTGCTCAAATCTTCCCTGACACTCAAGATTTATGCCCGCTTGTTTAGTGAGGGCGATATTCAGGCCGGCGACTACCAGCTCCCGCATGGCACAACATTGCCGGCTTTATTGACGATGTTAACTTCTGGTGCCATCAGGCACTATTCTATTACCTTTCCCGAAGGCTGGACGCTAAGCCAGTGGTGTCTGACTTTGGCCAGCACCGATAATATAGGCCATACCCTGAGCGAAAGCTGCACGATGGAAATAGTCGAATCTCTGGGTATTGACTATGAAAACCCAGAAGGCTGGTTTGCTCCCAACACCTATGCGTATCGCTCAGGGGATAGTGATTTGTCCATATTACGCCGTGCTTATCAACAAATGAGTGTTGAGCTGAGCAAATTATGGGTTGAACGCCAGCAAGGTTTACCCTATGCAACTCCCTATGAAGCGCTGGTGATGGCATCCATTGTCGAAAAAGAAACTGGTGTGGCTGAAGAGCGAGCGCAAATAGCCGGGGTGTTTGTGCGGCGCCTGCAAAAAGATATGCGTTTGCAGACCGATCCAACCATCATTTATGGTCTCGGCGAGCAATATGAAGGCAACCTCACCCGCCAGCACTTACAGCTGGACACAGCTTATAATACTTACCTCCACAATGGCCTGCCGCCAACACCGATCGCCAACCCAGGAGTTGCAGCTCTGGAAGCGGCATTACATCCGGCATCTGGAAATGAATTATTCTTTGTGGCCAGAGGGGATGGTAGCCATTATTTTTCCACGACCCTTGATGAGCATAATAAAGCGGTGCGCAAGTATCAGATTACTAATCGGCCCAAAGCTTACCGGTCGCTACCTCAGCAAAAAGAGAGTGCTATTGAGAGTCCTAAAATGAGAGTGCTAAATGAGAGGTAAATTTATTACCGTCGAGGGCACCGAAGGCGTGGGCAAGAGCACTAATATCAGCTGTATCGAACAGTGGCTATCGTCTAAAGGTATTGAATTTATCACTTCACGAG
The DNA here is from genome assembly GCA_003645535.1 of Gammaproteobacteria bacterium. Taxonomy (GTDB): domain Bacteria; phylum Pseudomonadota; class Gammaproteobacteria; order Pseudomonadales; family Porticoccaceae; genus HB2-32-21. Next base: position 10,890 of record QNFP01000005.1, read on the forward strand.
AGCCCGGTGGCACGGAATTGGGCGAGGAGATTCGCGGTTTACTGCTGGGACATCGATCGACGCCGGTTGATGATATGGCTGAATTACTGCTGGTGTTTTCGGCCAGGGCTCAACATTTGTCAGAAAAGATATTGCCCGCGTTAAATAAAGGCATTTGGGTCCTATGTGACCGCTTTACGGACGCTACCTTTGCTTATCAGGGTAGCGGCAGGGGGCTTGATACAGGGCTGATCAATACCCTTGCCGAAATGGTACAGAAACAACTGCAACCAGATCTGACACTGATGCTTGATATTGATCCCGAAATTGGTTTAGCGAGAGTTGATGGTCGGGGAGAGCGGGACCGTTTTGAAAGTCAGGAGATAGCTTTTTTTGAACGGGTTCGTCAGGGCTACAGGAAACAGATCGCCCGACAACCGGCGCGATTTCGTGTCATTGATGCCTCGCAAACCCAGAAGCAGGTAGCACAGGATGTGCGAATGGCGCTGGATGAGTTTGCGGCCAGATGTTGAGTAAGAGTCTTACCCAGACCTTTACGCCATATCCCTGGCAAGGTAACGAATGGGAGACCTTCAGCAATTTGCTGGATACTGGTAAATTACCCCATGCCGTTTTAATTAGTGGTCCCGGTGAAATAGGAAAACGACAGTTTGCTATGGCGTTGGCAGCGCGATTGTTTTGTCAATCGCTGCTCGACGGTCGGCCCTGTTTGCAATGTAAAGGCTGTACGTTACTCGCTGGCGGCTCCCATCCCGACTTCTTCCTGCTTGAGCTCGCTGATAAAGGTAAATCAATATCGGTAGATTCGATACGTGAGCTGGCCGAGTTTACCACTAAAACACCCATGCTCCGGGGTTGGCGAGTGGCGCTGATTGATCCTGCCGAAGCAATGACACACAACGCCGCCAACGCATTGCTGAAAACGCTGGAAGAGCCGGGTAGAGACACTTTATTGATTCTTGTCCACCAGCAGCGGGCTGAACTGCTGCCGACGATTCGCAGTCGTTGTCAATCATTCTTGTTTCCGGTGCCAGGCCAGGCGCTCACTATCGAATGGCTGCAGAGCAATGTAGAGGTTGAAGATTACGTTGATTTGCTGGAAAAGGCCTGTTGGCGACCCTTGCGCGCTGTGCGTATAGCTGGCGATGGCGCGCTCGATCAAATCATACAAATAGAGAAGGTGCTGGCGGACGTGGCCGCCGGTCTCCTGTCGCCGGTGCTGGCGGCGGAGCAGTGTAAAACCATTCCGCCTGCTGAATTGCTTGAGAGCGTGCTGGTTCAGCAAAGTAACGTTATAGCAGCTATCGTGAAAGAAAACGGTACCCCCAGCAGGGGCCACTTCCTGTTTCTAGACCAGTTAATAGTTGCCAGACGGCAGCTGGCAAGCAAGACCAATCCCAATCCACAGTTATTAATAGAAGAGCTACTGTTTGGCTGGCGGCGGCTACAATCCCAGCTGCAGTCAAGGCCACAGTCCCGTCCAGGATAGTGTGGCAAATCATGATGATAGACATGTGTTATGATTCGCGACATACACTTTCATGATTTAAAACAGGTCATGATTTAACTGCTCAACATAATAAAGGTTAAAATTAGTGGCTATGAATGGTGGCGGATTACGCAGCGGTATACTTAACCTATCACTGCAGGATGTAGACGAACTATATGCTTGCTATATGCCCTTTTTGAAAAATGGCGGCTTGTTTATTGTTACCCGCAAACAATTTTCGTTGGGCGATGATGTATTTGTTCTCCTGGATCTAATGAAAGAGCCGGATAAAATCCCCTTGACGGGTAAGATTGTCTGGATAAGCCCAGCAGGGAGCTCAGGGCATCGCAGACAGGGTGTTGGTATTGAGTTTCCCGCTGAGAATGGTGAGGTGCTGACCACCAAAATAGAGACTTATATCGCCGGCATGCTTAGCTCTGACAAGATGACCTACACTTTGTAATGAGTCCTCTAATAAGCTCTTTCACTGGGGACGTTTTTAAAAACGGGGCAGCTTAAAAGGTACTGCTTATTAGTGCTTGCTTAAACGGCCTGCTTAAAAGAGCTGCCAAAAAGACTTCCTGGATATAAGGCTGCTTTAAGGCAATTTCGTCTCAAGTGTACCTGCTCAATCTTTTTGCTCAGTGAATTCATACTTTGCGCATACTTGTATCGGGCCTGAAAATAAATACACCCACTATGGAAAGATTGCTTCCCCTCAATACTTTGCGACCATTCCTGGTTAAACCATTGTGCTGACTGATTCTCACTGCCATCTGGATCGTCTTGATCTGCAAGCGTACCAGGGATCTATCGAGAAGTTGTTAAGGGCTTGTCAGTCCGGTGGCGTGTCTCGTTATCTGTCCGTAGCTACCAGTCTTGACTCTGCTCAAACTCTACACGAACTGGTCGGGCATCTGCCTGGTGTGTATATGTCGGTCGGCGTTCATCCTCTTCAATCTGAACCACAGTCGCTACCCGATGTAGATGAATTGCTCAGTCTGGCAAGTGCTGACTATGTTATTGCTATAGGCGAGACCGGGCTTGATAAGTATTACAGTGCCGATACGCTGGCATGGCAGCGACAGAGTTTTGTCCGCCATGCTGAAGTGGCGCAGCAGCTCGGTAAACCACTTATCGTGCACACACGGGAAGCAAAAGAAGAGACTCTCGCTATACTGCGAGATCACGTTGACCCTTCTATTGGCGGTGTCCTGCATTGCTTTACGGAAAGCTGGGATATGGCCAAAGCGGCACTCGACCTAAATTTTTATATTTCGATATCTGGTATCGTAACTTTTGGTAACGCACAGTCATTGCGAGAGACAGTCAGGAAGATTCCACTGGATAGATTGTTGATAGAAACAGATTCTCCCTGGCTCGCACCCGTGCCTTATCGCGGCAAAAAAAATGAACCGCGGTATTTGATGGCGGTTGCGGAAAGTGTAGCCGAGCTCAAAAGCGTTTCTCTGGAGGAGCTGGCGCAGGCAACCAATGAAAACTTTGATAAGTTATTCAAGATAAACGGTGGTGATGTACGTACCTAATAGCGAACACCCCCCGATGTGAATCGGGACAAATATAGCGCAGCATTTTCGTTGAAGCTGTCTTCAAACCAAACTACAGGAATTACCAGGTGCAGCAACGTATCAGAATAATGCTGGAAATGCAGGACGCGATGAATACCAGGGTTCATCCCGACTGGCGGACACAGGGGTTTGAATGGTACCGGGCAATCTGGGTTGAGTGCGCCGAGTTACTGGATCATTACGGCTGGAAATGGTGGAAAAAACAAGATCCCGACGTCGAGCAGATTAAGCTCGAGCTTGTCGATATCTGGCATTTTGGGCTTAGTCACCTGTTGTTGAGTAACGAGGGTCAGACCGGGTTGGTGGAATATTTGGCAGCCGTATTACCCGCGGCTGCCTGTGGGAAGGACTTTCGTGTTGATCTTGAGGTATTTGCGTTGGACACCCTGAGTAGTCACGGCTTTGACACGGAGAAATTTGCAGTCCTGCTGGCTGATGCCGAGCTGGATTTTGATGAACTATACGAGCGTTATGTCGGCAAGAATGTACTTAATTTTTTTCGTCAGGATCACGGCTATCAGGATGGTAGTTACAGCAAAATTTGGGGTGGTCGTGAGGATAATGAGCATTTGGTAGAGCTGGTCGCTGAGCTGAACTCCACTGCCCAGCATTTCCAGGACGACATTTATACCGCTCTGGCTGAACGCTATCGAGCGCTGGTGGGCTAATAGCGCTGGTGGAAACGGACTGATGTAACGGGGCGCAAGGATAAGATGAAATCCCCCTTGATTGCCGTATAATAGCGGCCCGTTGAATTCCACTTCTACCACGGAGATCTGCTTTGAAATCACCTGTTCGTGTTGCCGTTACCGGGGCTGCTGGCCAGATTAGTTATTCCCTTTTATTCCGTATTGCAGCCGGCGAAATGCTCGGTCCCGATCAACCAGTTATCCTGCAGATGCTGGAAATTGCGCCCGCTCTTGAAGCACTCGAAGGCGTGGCTATGGAGTTAGATGACTGTGCGTTTCCACTGTTGGCGGGAATGGTGCGTACGGATGATGCCAACGTTGCCTTTAAGGATGCGGATTACGCTTTGCTGGTAGGCGCCCGGCCAAGGGGGCCTGGCATGGAACGAAAGGATTTGCTGGAAGCGAATGCAGCAATATTTTCGGCCCAGGGTAAAGCTATTAACGATAATGCCAGCAAAGGTATAAAAGTACTGGTAGTCGGCAATCCAGCTAATACCAATGCCCTTATTGCCCAGCGCAACGCGCCGGATATAAATCCTCGTCAATTCACCGCTATGACTCGTCTGGATCATAACAGGGCGATGACCCAGCTGGCCCAGAAAACCGGAACAACCATACACCATGTCAGCAACATGACTATTTGGGGTAACCACTCAGCCACACAGTATCCGGATTTGTATCACGCTAAAGTATCCGGTGAGACTGCCAGCGATAAAATAGAACAAAGCTGGTATGAAAACGACTTTATCCCTACGGTTCAGCAGCGTGGTGCCGCTATTATAAAGGCGCGAGGAGCATCAAGCGCCGCTTCAGCCGCTAATGCCGCCATTGGTCATATGCGCACATGGGCAATGGGAACAGGGCAGGATGACTGGACCAGTATGGGTGTATACAGTGATGGTAGCTATGGCATTAGTGAAGGGCTGATTTATTCTTTTCCCTGCGTTTGCAAAAATGGTGACTGGGAAATAGTTGAGGGCCTGGATATCAATGAATTCTCCCGGGAAAAAATGCAGGCCACTGAGCAGGAACTCAGCGAGGAGCGCGATGCGGTGCAACACTTGCTTCCTTAGCGTATAACAAAGGAGCACTAAAGCGGTGCTTCTTTGTGTAGAACATGTCTTAATATGCGGTTGCGTAATGCGTTCAAAGTCTGAGGAATAGCTGATTAATTCTGGACGCGGCAGGTAGTGATTCAAAGCTTACTCAAGTTAGCCAGGTGGTTCCATTCCTATCAGGCGTAATATCAGGAGTTAGGAGAAAGTATATGGCGTTTCCAAAAATTGGTAATATTGCACCGGCGTTCAAGCTCAAAAATCAACGCGAAGAAGTTATCTCGTTAAAGGATTTTCGAGACAAAAAAAATGTTGTACTTTATTTTTATCCAAAAGCTCAAACTCCAGGATGCATAGTACAGGCTTGCGGAATTCGAGATGCGCGTAAGGACTTTGATAAGGCCGATACTGTGGTATTGGGGGTGAGCCCTGACCCCGTTGCCCGGCTGGTTAATTTTGAAAACAAACAGTCATTGAATTTTGATTTGTTGTCGGATGAAGACCACGCGGTGGCGGATAAGTACGGAACCTGGGATTTGAAGAAATTTATGGGCCGTGAATTTATGGGTATTTTGCGCACCACTTTTATTATCGGTAAAGATGGCCGGCTGAAATATGTGATGAATAAGGTCAAAACAAAAACTCATCATCAGGATAGTCTCGACTGGATTAAGGAAAACCTGGCCTGAGTGTCTATTCGACGCAACGAGCATCGTTCGTGTTTTAGTTTTTATCAATTAGTTTATTCGTTTAATTTATTTGTTTAGTTAAGGGGCTCTCTATGTCTTTTTTTATATCTTCAGCCATGGCGGCGCCAGCAGCGCCGGGCGAACCTAACCCGCTGATCACCGTCGTTATGTTCGGTGGCCTATTTTTGTTTATGTATCTGGTCATTATTCGCCCACAGCGCAAGCGGCAAAAAGAACATCGCTCTCTGGTGGAAAACCTGGCCAAAGGTGATGAAGTTGTCACTAACAGCGGTATTCTTGGCAAAATAGCAAAGATAGATGGAGAATATCTGGTGCTGGATGTTTCTGACACGGTGGAGCTTAAGTTTCAGCGTGCGGCTATTCATGCAGTGTTACCAAAAGGTACTATTAAAGCAATATAAGGCTTTTTCTCAATTGATAATTTCGGTTTGCTTTTGCCCAATGATGCCGCGACAAACAATATTGTAAAAAGAGCTTTAGCGCAAAGGTCCCAACAAAGTTGTCAGTACCCGCTTCAAGGTATAGTGGGTTTGCCATAAGATGAGCAATCTTTTCGTTTAAGCTAAATGCTGGAAGGAAGACTCATATGCGCAGCATAGATTATCCGCCTCGCCTTTCCCTGGCTCGTTTACCTACTCCTTTTCAGCCTCTCGACAGACTATCCGAACAATTGGGTGGACCAAGAATCTGGGTAAAGCGCGACGATCTAACTGACTGTGCGCTCAGTGGTAATAAAATTCGTAAACTGGAATTCACCCTGGCTCGTGCCCTGGAGCAGGGGTGCGACACGCTAGTTACCTGTGGTGGAGTGCAGTCAAATCACTGTAGAGCCACGGCCATACTCGGCGCTCAGCTTGGCCTTAAGGTGCATTTGATTTTGCGTAATGAAGGGCGTAACGAAGAGCGTAGGGAAGGCGTAACAAACGATATTCCGGATGGTAATCTTTTCCTTGATTATCTTTGTGGCGCACAGGTCTCTCTGTACGAAAAAAAGAAATTTCAACACGATTTGCCTGAGCTTTTTGATCACTGGTGCAAATATTATCAGGCATCAGGCCGTAAACCTTATACCATTCCGACCGGGGCGAGTGACGGCACTGGCGTATGGGGGTATGTGCATTGTGTTCCGGAGTTAATTGCTGACTTTGACAAGACTGGCATCAACCCACGTACCATTTTCCATGCAACAGGCTCCGGTGGTACGCAGGCAGGATTGACCGCCGGTGCTGCACTTTACCAGCTGGCCGTAAATATCATTGGCATAGCAGTTTGCGATAATGAACAATATTTTCAAAACAAAGTGCGCGCTGATATCGAGCAATGGCAAAGCCTTTATGGGGTAGAACTTGAACCGAGTTCGATTACCATTCAGGTTGATGACCGCTATGTCGGTCCGGGTTATGCTCAGGCCACTGCCGAAGTGTTTGACACCATCCGTCATCTGGCCTCGCTGGAAGGCGTGATCTTTGACCCAATTTATACCGGCAAAGCCTTCCATGGAATGATAGATAAAATCAGACGTGGTGAGCTTGATGGCCAATCAGATATTGTGTTTATTCATACGGGTGGTATCTTTGGTTTGCTGAGTCAACGAGACTTTTTGTCTATTTGATAAAGCGAGCAAATCCAATAAAAACAATAGGATAAGATCAATTGCTAGAGTTATATATTGGCAAGATAAATGGCGTCGTCTGGGGCCCGGTGATGTTGTGCCTGATCCTCGGTACTGGCCTTTGGCTTACCCTGGGCCTGAGATTTTTACCCCTTAGAAAGCTGGTGTTTGGCTTCAAACAACTAGGTAGAGGAAAGGGTAGGGGTGGGGAAGGTGATATTTCACCTTTTGGTGCGCTAATGACATCACTTTCAGCCACCGTGGGCACCGGAAATATTGCTGGTGTAGCCACCGCAATCGGGATAGGTGGGCCGGGCGCACTGTTCTGGATGTGGTGTACTGCTCTTGTTGGCATGGCAACAAAGTACGCAGAAGCGGTACTGGCGGTGGAATACCGGGAAACTGATGACAGAGGCCGCAAAGTCGGCGGCCCTATGTACTATATTAAAGAAGGACTTGGTCAACGGTGGCTATGGCTGGCTACTCTGTTCGCTATTTTTGGTATGTTGGCTGGATTTGGTATAGGCAATACTGTACAGGCCAGTGAAGTTGCCAGAGTTCTGGACTCTTCTTTTGATATCCCCAAGGCCGTCAGTGGTGGGGTCATGACTATTATGGTTGGTGGCGTGTTGTTGGGTGGGATAAAAGCGATTGCCCGCGTAGCCACGAGTCTGGTGCCACTGATGGCGTTTACCTATCTTTGCGGATGTGGTGTCGTTCTAATCGCTCATTTAGGTGAGATCCCTGGCGCTTTGCAACAGATTGTCATTAGTGCTTTTACACCAACAGCAGCAGAAGGCGGGTTTGCTGGCGCAGCTGTGCTTGTGGCGATACGCATGGGGGTCGCCAGGGGTATTTTTTCAAATGAAGCGGGTTTAGGTAGTGCGCCAATAGCCCATGCTGCGGCCAAAACAGATAGCCCTGTGCGGCAGGGCAGCATAGCAATGCTGGGAACTTTCATTGATACACTGATTATTTGCAGCCTCACCGGTCTGACGTTAATAGTCACTAACGTATGGACAGGCGACCAGCACGGAGCCGCGATGACTGCTGCGGCCTTTGCTAGCGTTATGCCGGAATGGGGTGATAAATTTGTTGCTATTATATTGGCCTTGTTTGCTTTTACTACCATCATTGGCTGGAGTTATTACGGTGAGCGTTGTGCGGAATTTTTGTTTGGAACAAAAGTAATAGTGCCTTATCGTATACTGTGGACGGCGGTGGTATTTGTTGGAGCAGTAAAGGGGCTTGGTATTGCCTGGCTGATTGCGGACACGCTAAATGCCATGATGGCAATTCCGAATCTTATCGCCCTCGTATTGCTTAGCCCCGTGGTTTTTCGTTTAACTCGTGCATGGTTTGCTGAGCAATCAGCAGAATCGTAAGGCGCCCAACAGGCGTAGAGTTTAGCGTTGTGCTTAGTTGGTGGGAACTTAATTGGTAGGAACTTAGTTGATGGAAACCTGGTTGGTTGAAACTTAATTAATCAAAAATGGATTGATGGGGGCTGGATTGCATTTTGGCAGAAAATATTAGCGACAAGCTTGTTATAGCGATTTCATCCCGAGTTTTATTCGATCTCAGCGAAAGCCATGACGTGTTTCAAAATCAGGGGCTGGCGGCTTATTCTCAGTATCAAATTGAACATGAAGACGAGCCACTGGAATCGGGTGAGGCATTTCCACTGGTACAAAAACTTCTGCGCATCAATGAAGGTTTCGAAACGCCCCGAGTAGAAGTGATTTTACTGTCGAGAAACTCTGCAGATACCGGTTTGCGTATATTTAATTCCATCGAGCACCATCGGCTGCACATCACCCGTGCTGCTTTCTGTGGTGGTGACAGCCCTTATCGTTATGTGAGTGCCTTTGGTTGCCATTTGTTTCTTTCCTCTCATGCTGAGGACGTCAGAAATGCGCTGCGTCATGGCGTTGCGGCAGCGACGTTATTGGCATCGGTGAAATCCACAGCGAATGAGAATGAACTGCGCTTTGCGTTTGATGGCGATGCCGTACTATTTTCTGACGAAGCCGAGCGGGTTTTTAAAACCGAAGGGCTGGAAGCATTTGCCCGCAGTGAAAAGGCCGCTGCTAAAACACCGTTGAGTGGAGGACCGTTCAAAAGTTTTCTTCAGGCCCTGCATCAATTGCAGAGTGAATTCCCACCGGAAACCGGGCCCATTAGAACGGCACTGGTTACTGCCAGATCCGCGCCCGCTCATGAACGAGTGGTACGTACCTTAAGGGACTGGAATATTCGTATTGATGAATCCCTGTTTCTCGGCGGCCTCGATAAAAGTGAGTTTCTCAAGGCCTACGGTGCAGATGTTTTTTTTGATGATCAATTACAGCATTGTGAACCGGCAAGTCAGCAAGTGGCCACGGGGCATGTCCCCCATGGGGTGGCAAACGATGAATAAGTTTCGGTCGGTATGAAGAAGTATTTAGATTGGCAACTTTTCCGGTAAACGTCTATGCTGCAAAAGAATAGTTGTTTGTATTTTTAGATCGATGTCATCTAGGTCAAAGAAATGAAGCTACAGCAGTTAAGGTATATCTGGGAAGTTGCCCATCACGAACTAAATGTGTCGGTAACCGCACAGGCGTTGTACACATCGCAGCCTGGTATTAGCAAGCAAATACGCTTGCTTGAAGATGAACTCGATGTGGAAATATTTTCACGTAGCGGCAAGCATTTGGTACGGGTTACGCCAGCCGGGCAGGAAATACTCAAAATTGCCGGTGAAATTCTTGGTAAGGTTGAAAGTATCAAGCAATTAGCCCAGGAGCATAGCTCTCCTGACAAGGGTAGCTTGTCCATTGCGACCACACATACCCAGGCAAGATATGCTTTGCCAACAGTTATCGAAACGTTTATTGAACGTTACCCTAATGTTGCTTTGCATATGCACCAGGGAACACCAGCGCAGATTTCTCAATCAGCATCCGATGGTGAAGTAGACTTTGCTATTGCCACTGAAGCGCTGGATTTGTTTCAAAACTTATTGATGATGCCTTGTTATCGATGGAATCGCTGCATTTTGGTGCCCAAGACTCATCCACTCGCCAGTTTGCCCAAACTTACCCTCGAAGATGTTGCTGAATACCCCATAGTTACCTACGTATTTGGTTTTACGGGTCGCTCTAAACTGGACGAAGCCTTTCGTGCCAAAGATCTGAATCCGAAGGTGGTATTCACTGCTACAGATGCCGATGTTATCAAGACATACGTTCGTCTCGGTCTGGGTATCGGTATTGTTGCCCATATGGCTTACGATCCGGAGCAGGATGACGATCTGGTAGCTCTGGAAGCCAAACATCTGTTTAACCCTAGTATTACCAGTATTGGTTTTCGACGTGGCACTTATTTGCGCGGTTTTATGTACGACTTCATCGAGGGATTTGCGCCGCATTTGAAGCGTGATATCGTAGAGCAAGCCTGCGCAATCAGCTCCAGAGAGAAATTAGAACAATTTTTTTCTTCGCTGGAGTTGCCTGAATATTAGGAAGCCCCTGAACGGCAAACCGACGGTTATCCTGCTAATCTGTAACTGATCCCACGACCCTTGACATAAATCCGTACAGGTTTGCGTCATGCATGCGAAGCCGTTAGAGTAGCGCCGTTTTTACTTCGATCTTTACCCTCTTTTACCTTTGATTTTGCTTTTTGTTCTGCTTTTATTTTGATAAAGGAGCCCAGCCTGTGGAAATAGCCTGTCTTGATCTCGAAGGAGTATTAATCCCTGAAATTTGGATAGCTTTCGCTGAGGAGACCGGCATAGAAGAACTGAGGGCTACTACGCGAGATATTCCTGACTACGATGTCCTTATGCGACAGCGCCTTTCTATACTTGATCAAAATGGGCTGGGTCTGAACGAAATACAAAAGGTGATTTCGCGGTTAACACCACTCGATGGGGCCGTGGAGTTTGTCGACTGGTTGCGTGAGCGTTTTCAGGTAATTATTTTATCGGACACCTTTTATGAGTTTTCGCAACCGCTAATGCGACAATTGGGTTTCCCCACATTGCTTTGCCACAAGCTTGAAGTGGATGATAACGGCAAGGTTATTGACTATCGGCTCCGCCAGGTAAACCCTAAACGCCAGGCAGTGTTAGCGTTAAAAACACTTTACTACCGAATAATTGCTGCTGGTGATTCCTATAACGACACTACCATGCTGGCCGAGGCTGATGCAGGTATTCTATTCAGTGCGCCAGATAATGTGATTGCAGAGTTTCCGGAGTTTCCGGCAGTGCATACTTATAATGATTTAAAAAAAGCCTTTATAGCTGCTAGTAATCGTGAACTGTCTTTGTCGGGCGAGAATTAAAAGGCAGCCAAAATAAGCCTCATAGCCTCAAGCGGAAAGCGTATCCATTAGCAGGGCTACTTTGGTAATGGATTCATTGTACTCATCTTCTGTATTCGAATCGGCGACAATGCCACCACCGCCCCAGCAGTGCAATTGGCCGGCATTAGCCGCCAGGGTACGAATAGCGATATTGGTGTCCATGCGACCACAGGCACTGATATAGCCGATACTGCCGCAGTAAACAGACCGTTTAATTTGCTCGGTTTCGCGAATAATTTCCATAGCACGTTTTTTCGGTGCACCGGTGATAGAACCACCGGGGAAACAACCAGCCAGTAGATCCAATGGAGTTTTATCTTTTGCTAATGCACCAGTCACCGTGCTGACCAGATGGTGAACATTGGCGAAGCTTTCGAGGTTGAACAACTTAGGTACACGGATTGAACCGGGTTGGCAATTTTTGCCCAGATCATTTCTTAGCAAATCGACGATCATTAAATTCTCGGCCCGATCTTTCGCGCTGTTCATCAGTGCTATAGCCTTCTCACGGTCTTCATTGACGGTAAGCCCTCTTGCCGCAGTGCCTTTGATCGGTCGGGTTTCTACCTGACCGCGAGACAGTTTGACAAACCGCTCCGGCGATAACGACAAGATGGCTTTATTTTCCCAGGCCATAAAAGCGCTAAATGGTGAGGGTAGAGCAGAGCGAAGTTGCTTGTAAGCAAACCAGGGGTCACCCTCATAAGTAGCTGCAAAATGCTGAGCGAAATTAACCTGATAACAATCGCCAGCGGCAATGTAATCTTTAATTACTGCGATTTTTCTGGCGTACTCATCTTTGGATATCGAGGCCTTAAACGCAGAGCTCAGTGCGAAGGTATTCGCGTGTTTATGGTTTGTGATATCTCGCTCTTTGTTTGCCGCCAATGCCAGTCTGTCGAGTATATCTTTTTGCAATTCGCTACCGCACGCGGGATGGAATACTGTCCAGGCTTTGCTGGCCTGGTGATTTATAATTAGAGCCCAGGTGTAGTAGCCAAGCCGCACATCAGGTAATTCAGCTAGATCGACTAAAGAATCAGATCTGGACAAACGATCTTGTTGTCCGGCGTTGTATCCGAAATAACCAGCCAGGCCGCCACAAAAAGGTAGACCAGGGTTATCAGGTACCGAACCCAATTCCTGTAGAACTTGCTCGGCTATTGCAAAGGGGTTGTCAGTGGATTGCTTTGTCGAGCTGGAATTCCTGCCTTCACTGGTAATGGTCGTTGTTTGTTTGTGGGTTGTTATGGAGATAAGCGGCGCCGCACTGATAATATCGAAACGACCCTGAAGCGAGCGCGGTTTGCCGCTGTCGAGCCAGATAGGATCAGGCAAATCACGCACGGCTTCAAATAACGATGTCGTGTTTTGCTGGTAGTGAAAGTCGATAACTGTTACAGCAGACATGGCTTGAGTGGATTTGTCAGTAGTGATGAAAATGAGTCGCACAGAGTAGTGGCATAGGCATTACAACACAACGACGATAGTCTTCAGGTGGCGTATAATTCGCGCAAAACTAATATCCCGATATTCACTAAAAGCTAACCAGCTTTAAGACGATGGAGCCCCTATGACCGATATTACCCCTGATCTGTGCGACGATAACCCTGAACTGGTGCGCGTGCTCGAACCTATGTTATCCAATTTTGGCGGTCGAGAAGCTTTCAGCGGTGAAATAGTCACTGTTAAATGCTTTGAAGACAACTCTCTTGTTAAAGAGAATCTTGCTACTCCCGGCAAAGGCAAAGTTATGGTGGTCGATGGCGGTGGATCGTTAAGAAAGGCTCTGCTAGGCGATATGATTGCTGAAAGTGCTGTTGAAAATGGCTGGGCCGGCGTGATTATAAATGGCTGTATACGGGATGTCAGCACGGTCTCGAGTCTTGATCTTGGCGTCCAGGCTTTAGCGACGATACCGCTAAAAACCGATAAGCGCGGTATTGGCGATTACAACGTGCCCGTCACTTTTGGCGGCGTCACGTTCAAGCCCGGCGAATATGTTTACGCTGACAGCAATGGGGTTGTGGTTGCCGAAAAGCCACTCGATTTACCCCTTTGATAGAAACTAATACGGGCATCTACCATGTGCGCCAATAGTATTCCGTTGATCGCCGACGCCTAAGCCCTGGGATCTGGATATATATCGGCTTTCCGAAAAGCAGTGGCTTGTAGTCTATCATTAATATATTGCTGAAATGTTTCACTATATTGATGCTGGCGAAGTTTCCACACCGCTTGAAAGCCAGGATACGAAAAAACATCATCAACCACCCCTTTAAAGCCGATCCATTCAGCGTGATCAAGTTCGCCTTGCATGTGCTGAAAATGTAACTCACTGAATAGTCGTATAAGTGACGCAACAAGCATGCCGAACCTACCTTGTTCTATAGAGTCAAGCGCCTTATAGTCAAACTGCCCTCTGAGAAAAAGGGCTGTCAATTCTCCATTTTGGGCCAGTGAAGATTGTGCTTTTATATATTGGGCAGAAAGTTCGTGGACAGTTTGTATGCGTGTGGCTCTGGTGTTTTGTCGAACCTGTACCGTCAGATAAAAAATAGAAACAATAACCAGCGTGACGCCAACCAGTTCAGCCATGTTTGATGCTTGCTCCAGTGATATATCCATACTTGTTCTCCGTGCAGTATTTTTTTGAGGATGCCAGTGATAACGTTGATCTGCAAACAATGAATAAAAGCGTATTGATATATGCTGCCACAGCACCTACGATAAATAAGACTACACAATGGCAAATAAAACTAAAGACAAGCCCCATGTTAGTAGCCTTAATAAAAAATATTAAGTATGGCGCGGCATCCGAAAACAGGAAGCTTGCATTATGGCAATGACACTACAGGATCTTGGCAATATTGGTGAATTTATTGGAGCCATCGGTGTTGTCATAACACTAATATATCTCGCCATGCAGATTCGCCAGAATACCGCTTCAGTGCGTACCGCAGCGGGTATGGATACCGCTAGACAAGTGGCCGCCTGGGTAGACCGTATGGCGGTCCATCCCGATTTGTGCCGCATTTATAATCTTGCTGCAGAAGATCCTGAATCACTAGAGCCAGAAGAACAAGCTAGATTCGTAGTCTACATCGCCGAAATGTTTTTCATCTACGAAGCCCAGTTTCAAATGTATTCACAAAACCATCTGAGTGAGGAAATGTGGGCGCCAAAAAGGAATATTTTACTGGGCTACCTGAAAAACTCGCTTGTCGAGACCTGGTGGATAAAGCGGTCTCTAACCTTTAGCGAGCCTTTTGTTGCGCATATAGAAAACTGCGTGTTGAGTCGAAGGATACAGATTATGTGTATCAGGGTTTTGCGCCCTTATTTAACAAAGAAAGTCCTGCGTCAGTTTCAGCAGATAACAGCCAGGGAGAACAAGTATGAACTGGGATGCTATTGGAGCCATTGCCGAATTATTGGGTGCAATTGGGGTTATTCTTACCCTGATTTATTTAGCCACGCAAATTCGTCAGAATACCACTTCGGTGCGCACAGCGGCAGGCATGGATATGTCAAAACAAGCCGCTGCCTGGATAGCTCGCATGGCTGTATCGCCGGAGTTGTCCAGGATTTATAATCTCGCTGCGGAAGACCCTGATTCATTGACATCCGGGGAGAAAATTCGTTATGTGGCCTATATTACAGAAATATTCCTTCTTTATGAGGGGCAATATGAAATGTATCGGCAAGATCAAATAGCGGAATATACATGGGTTCAAAAACGCGACCTTTTGCTGGAGTATTTAAAAAACCCGATAATCGAAGCCTGGTGGCTATCCCGCGAACTGGCATTCAGTAAACCGTACTTTAAATATCTGGAAGAACTCCGTACCGGCCCCGAACATCTTGGCATCCCTCGCCGACCGCTAGCTGAAATTATTAAAAAGGAAGATCGTGATAATAATTCATGGGACGAGACTAGAGGAGAATAACAATGAACTGGGAAGCGATTGGCGCAATTGGTGAGATACTCGGTGCGCTTGCGGTGGTGTTAACCCTGGGCTATGTGGCTGTGCAAATTCGCCACACGCGGTTAGAGGCAGCCGATGCGTCGCGACAGGCGCGCGCCGATAATGTGATAGATATCAACATTGCTATCGGCCTGAATGAAGATATTTCGCGACTGAATTTTGCAGGCCTCAACTCCAGAAGCTAAGGCAATATATGAAGAAATCGCTTCAGACCTCGATATGAGCGCCCTCGAATATTATCGTATTGATACGGTTAATGTCGCCTGGATATGGACGCACTGGGGCCAGTGGGCAGCGATTAAAACGCCTGCGGATCTTGCCGAACTCAAGCACATTATTAGCCTATGGTATTCCACGCCGCCGATGTCTACTACATGGGAGAAAAGTCCCATTGGTAAAAATCTACTGGACGAGAATTTTGTAAGCTTTGTTGATGAAATATTGAAAGAAAAAAGAGCAGAAAGTAAAACGGAGGCGAGTAAACAACAGGAAAATAATGATTAACAAAAAAAATAAGAGCAAACTAAGGAAGTTCAATGTTATGTGGCTAAATTGAAATATCTATCCTATGCTGTAAACGGTAGTCGGCAAAGGGTGTCACTAAGTTTTATTTGTGGCAACCATGCTGTCTACTTTTCGATCAGGAGGGTTTTAAAAAAATAATACCAGGAGGCTTTACCATGAATATCGTGAAGAAAATTATGCTCGTTGTTATTCCCTTTATATCCATTTCAGTTTCTGCTGAAGTCACGCAATTTTCATTGTGTACGTTTAACGATGGAAAGAAAATGGCTGATGTTCAAGCATGGTTGGTGGATTGGAGGAAACTTGCCAAGAGTGCCGGCAAACAGTACCAATTGAAACTTCTCAATCCGAATGCCGGTGGCGATCAGATACATCCGGGCAGTCAATTTGGAATGCTGGGTACTACGCCGACGTTAACCACCTATGGGGATGGCTGGGATTGGTGGTACAGCGCTGACGAGGCCAGGAAGTTACGAGAGCGTCTGCAAAGCCTTGCATCGTGTGGCGCCAATTCTATCTGGGTTTCTACTGACTGAACTACTAACATTTGCGCATAAACCGTGTTGCAGAACCAGGGTTTATGCGCTAGCTGTTGTTATTTCACTGTGAAAAATGATGATTGCTGCCGCTATACTGCGAAGCTGATCCTGATTAGCCACATCAAGGCTATGCCCATCAAAAATGCGAACAAATGAATAATGGCGACATTTGTGTTTTGGTGCCTGTTTACTTCTGGAACCAGATCCGACGCGCCGATGTAAAGAAAATTTCCTGCAGCAAACGGCACAAGAAAACCTACGTTGACATGAAATGAGGCGAAATAGGCGGTAACGCCGCCCACCAAAAAAGTAAGCGCTGAAAGCACGTTAAAAAGTAATGCACGACGTTTACTCCATCCACCGTGTATCAACACGCCGAAGTCACCTAGCTCCTGGGGGATTTCGTGAGCAGCTGCGGCTAACCATGCCATAATGCCGAGGCGTATATCAATTAAAAAAGTACCAGCCACGGCCAGTCCGCCAATAAAGTTGTGTAAGCCATCGCCTATCAAAATCAAATAAGTAAGTGGTTTTTTGTGGCCGCTTTCCTGGTTGCTTTGGTTGTGGCAGTGGTGCCAATGCAAGAATTGTTCGAGAACGAAAAAAACCGTGAATCCCAGCAGTATCCATAGATAAAATTCGGTATTGTTGCCATAGCTGGCAATGCCGGCGGGAATCATATGCAGGAATGCACCACCGATCAGTGAACCAGCAGCAAATGCGACGAGAGGCAGAACAATCTTGTTGAGTGTTTCCTGCTTTAATACGAGCGTGACAGCACCCACAAGCGCGATACAGCTCATAGCCAGGCTACTAGAAATTATCCAGCCTAGAGTAGTCATTTAATCCCTTTACTAAAACGGCAGTGATGAAAGTGTAAACGTTTTTTATTCGTCGCACTGTTCTAGTCGGTGTCGCCCACCGAGTCCCCGGTGATCCGCGCAGTAACAAATCTATATGTTACATTATATAAAAATTATATCTAATTGAAATATATAATAATAATGTAATTATTACGATTCATTATCTGAGGCATTATCTTGGTTTTGTGGGGGCGAAGCCATTACAATAGTGCCTCACCAGCTAACCTGAAACTGATCCATGTCCGCACCGTCTGCACGTAAGCATCAACTTGAACTAAATAAACTGAAAAAGCGGCTGCGCCGTCATGTTGGCAAAGCTATTGCTGACTACAATATGATTGAGCCAAACGACAAAGTGATGGTGTGTCTATCCGGCGGTAAAGATTCCTATGGCATGCTCGATATTTTGCTCAACCTGCAGCGAACAGCGCCAATCGATTTTGAACTTGTAGCCGTTAATCTCGATCAAAAGCAGCCAGGTTTTCCAGAACAGGTCTTGCCGGATTATCTGGCTGAACGAGGTGTACCATTTCATATTCTGGAAAGAGATACCTACAGCATTGTTACAGAACTGGTACCGGAAAATAAAACCTATTGTAGTTTATGTTCACGACTACGGCGCGGTTCATTATATGGATTCGCCGAGAAAATCGGCGCTACCAAAATCGCCCTCGGGCATCACCGGGATGACATAATAGAAACGCTGTTTTTAAACATGTTTTACGGCGGTAAGCTAAAAGCTATGCCACCAAAGTTGCTCAGCGATGACAAGCGCAATGTCATAATTCGTCCGCTCGCGTACTGCCAGGAGGGTGATCTCGCGCTACTCGCTGAACTTGAGAAATTCCCTATTATTCCCTGCGATTTATGTGGGTCGCAGAAAAATTTGCAACGGCAGGTCATCAAGGAAATGCTGCAAAGCTGGGAAAAACAAAATCCCGGTCGCCTTGAAACTATATTTACTGCGATTAAAAATATTTCTCCTTCGCAACTGGCTGACAGCAGCTATTTCGATTTCGCTTCATTGCAGATCGATCGGCCTGCGGGCGATGTTATCAATGTTGTTGATCTGACCGCTGGTTAACAGTAACCCTGTTTAATTAGTTTAATTTTAATTCAGCTCTCAAATGGGTTAATACAGGCAATTTATCCATTCTTTTTAGTTCATTGATGAATTGAGTTGAAAACAGTTTTAGATCAACACAATCGCTTTGCTCAGGTTTATAGATTGAGCGCATAATTTTCCCGAATGCCAGACTTAGATCGGCTCGGTTAATCTCGGTCAACTGTTCTCTAATAGAGCCTTTAAAACCCTCGCCGCCATAATTATCCAGCCATAGATACAATATGCCGATAGCAGTTTCAAAATCGTTCTGGCCGACAGCCTTGTTCAATCTTTTACGTAAAGTTGCATCAGAAGGTTGCGAGGGTTGCGACGCTTCGGCGTTTGCTGACCCCTTCCTAAATTTATGTGCGACCCGCCACGCTATTCCCGCTATTCCCGCTATTAGTAAAGCCATGGCTGTGTATTTCAACAGGGGAATTAGTTCACCGAGCATGCTTTGATCTGTAAGCAGTGGTGTTGGTGTGTTGCTGTTATCTATTGTTGTGATTCCACCGATATTGAATGCATATGCTTTAAGTTCTATTGTCTCCATTAATTGAGATTGGAGGTTCCACCAGTAATATATTTGTGCTGGAAATTGATATTCACCCTGCCTTTCAAATACATAGGTTATTTCCTGACTTCGTTCAGCCAGGTATTCGCCGCGATTTACTTTGTCCTCAAGCCGAGGTGGCCTCGGGTAGGTGGCTATACCTGCTGTGGTGTCTACATTGACCCCGGGAAGCATCATGGCTGGCAGGTTGTCGGCTGACATCGAAATCGTCCTGGTGACGGTGTCTCCAGGTTTGAGTCCATCGAGAGATTTATTAAAGCTATCATCAACATGAAATCGACTGGTAGCAATCCAGTCTGATTTATCCAGCATTTGCTCAGGTATTGTTGCGGAAAAACTAAACAGCTCAGTGTCAATGCCTCCGATAATTGGCTGGTTATTTTCGTCTGCTACTGACAGCTTTAACGAGATAGCCGGTATCTCAAAAATGCCACTACGCTGTGGATAGATAACGAGCGTCCATAGTTGGACTGTCCAGTTTTTATTATCTTCAAAGCGAGTGGAATTAACGGCAAACGTTTCACGTTGCAAGACGATGGCATCTTCGATCTCAACCGGAGCAATGCGGGTGCCACCACGAAACCAGCTATCTGTGGCTATTTCTATCTGTAAATCAATTTGTTGCCCGGCGATAATGTTTTCCTGTGGTTTGATCCAGATTTTGATTCTGAGTTTGTCTGCTTGCTGGAGTTCGACCAGTGTTAGCGCTATTTCCTCTGCGGATGCCGTGGCCATAAAGCTTATGATGGCCAATAAAGCGGAACATATTAAACGGCTCAGCTCTTTAAAATTCATTGTCATTCTTCTGATTTTGCAACTGCATGTAGAATTTTATCTTAAGAAAACGTGATGGATCTTTCTGTACCTGCCGCATCCAGAGTTCGTTAATCTGCTCATCCAGCAAGACTTCTTCTGCACTTAGCTGTTTGACCTCCTGTTGAATAAAGTCTTTGCGCTCAGCACCATCGGCAGTTTGTGGTTCATCTTCGCTCAACTCTTTGGAGGAATCGCTAGCTTCTGATTTTTGGCTGGCACTCAGTAGGTTGATTTCATCAATAATGCTCTGGATCTTATCGCGATTTTTTAATGCACTGCTGTGGTAGGGGTCGAGTTTGAGAACCTGGTTGTAACTTTTCACCGCCAGCAAATAATTGCGGCTATGGGCCCAGGCATTACCGAGATTAAAGTATCCCTCGGCAGTTTCGATACGTGAAAACATTTCTGCAGCGGCTTTAAAGTTTTCTGCGCGGTAATAGGCAACGCCTCGCCAGGCGATATTTTGGTAATGTGTGGCGGCCTTTTTATAGTCGCCTTTTACCATGTAATATTTGCCCTGCTGATCAGGTGTTAACCAAAGGTTCATAAAGTGGGCACCCAGATTCCAGCTGTCAGTCGTAACGTCGTTTGCCACTGCCACTGCCGGTGGTGGGGCTGCCAGGCTTAAAGATGTAATGAACAGCACAATACTCCAGCGCAGGGTCCAGCCTTTACGAAACCAGAGCAGCATCATTAAGGCGATGGGATATATTAAATAGTAGCCAGCATCGACCCAGGGTCGGCTGTCGTCATCGACAATAACCAACGAATTATTTATTCGACGATTTAACTTTTTTACATCTTCTTTATCCAGGCTCAGGCTTTGATAATAGCCTCCAGCCTCGCGTGCTAATGATTTTAACGCTGAACTCTCCAGTGGAATTAAGGTGTTGTCAGCTTCAGTTATCGCTTCATTCTCGGCCCCTGATTCGCTGCCAATTC
Organism: Gammaproteobacteria bacterium; assembly: GCA_003645535.1. Taxonomy (GTDB): domain Bacteria; phylum Pseudomonadota; class Gammaproteobacteria; order Pseudomonadales; family Porticoccaceae; genus HB2-32-21. The sequence goes on from QNFP01000005.1 coordinate 31,740, forward strand.
CAAAGATTAACAGTTGATGGTAATTAGCAGAAAAAAAACTGCTGAAATCATCAAAGGATCTGGGGCTTAGACCGTCGCCGATCATCAGTACAGTTCCGGGTACTGGTGAATCGGCAAGCATTTGCCTGGCGATGGGTAGGGCTTTTTCCGGAAACTTGCCCTTGCGTGGCATCATGTCGGTAACGATGGCATGGAGAAAATTGTTGAGCACATCGGGATCATTGGTCAATGGAATGACACTGTGGGCCGTGCCTGAATAAACGATTAAACCAACACGGCCGCCAGCCCGGAGACTGATCAGATCCTGGACTTTCTGTTTTGCTCGCTCAAGCCGTGACGGCTGAATATCTGTCTGTTCCATTGACGACGACACGTCCAGTATGATGATCAATGGGGCTATATCTTCAGTAAAGGGTGTCGGTTGTTGCTTCCAGCTCGGGCCCACCAAAGCCAGGATGCTCAGCATTAAGACGATCAGGCTGGCGCTGACTGGATTAAACCACCTGGCTCGTCCAGAACGCACCAGCATTGCCGCTAACAGGTGAGGCGCGATGTCTTTATTCCATTTGCCCATCGGATTGCGCGCCGACCACAAATACCACAGTGTCCAGAGCAGGGGGATGAGTGCAAGAAACCACCAGGGCCGTAAAAAATGAAAGTGGACAAATCGTCCGAGGTAAGAGGGTAAGTAGCTGGATAAGCCAGATAAAAAGTCAGACATGTGCATCCCGTCGCTTGCGAAACTGAGCTAGCAATGTCATCAATGGAAAAAACAGGATATAGCCGCTAATAACGATAACCAGAGGATAATGGTGCAGGCTAAAGCGTGGCCGATAGCTTAATGTCTCGTAGGTTTCCGGCTCGAGAGCAGCAATATCCTTATAAATTTGTTGCAGTTGTGTTCTGTCCAGTGCGTGGTATGAAGCGCCCCCAGTAGCTTCGGCAACGGCCTCTATTACATCCAGATCCAGAGCCTCTTCACCTGCGGATTCAGGGTCGCCAATGGCGATGGTATAGATGGTCACCTGCTTATGGCTGGCAACTTTAGCTGCCTCGACCGGGGGCATTTTACTGCCAGTGTCGTTGCCGTCGGTGAGGACAATCAGGACACGATTTTCAGTTTCACTGGTTTCGAATAATTTAATGGCCAGGCCAATGGCATCACCGAACATAGTGCTTTGACCAGCCATGGCAATTTCTGTTTCTTCGAGGAGGGCGAGCCAGGTTTTATGATCATCGGTAAATGGCGCTTGCAGGTAGGGTGAATCACCAAACACGATTAAACCCAGGCGGTCATGCTCTCGTTGCTCTGCAAATTCACCAAGCACTTGTTTAACAGCTTCGAGACGAGATATTCCTTTGCCATCGGCGGTGGCAAAATCAGTGATTTCCATGGATCCGGAGAGATCCACCGCTATCATTAAATCCCGTGCCGACTGGGTATGTTCAATCGCTTCGCCCACCCACAGAGGTTTGGCTAAAGCACAGACCAGTAACAGCCACGATGTTGGCACCCAGAATTTTTGAAAGAGTACCCTACGCAAGATCACAGCACCTTTTTGGGGTGTTTTGCCTGTCAGTGTTACCAGGCGTTGAAAAAATGGTACGCGGATTGAATCCTGGCTTTCCTGATAGGCAGGCGAGAAGTAATAAACCAGCACTGGCAAAGGTAAAACCACAAATATCCAGGGGTTTGCAAACTCAAACATCAGTGGCTTCGCTGTGTAGGGCAATCCATCGCCGAGTCATATTGATCAGTTCGTTACTTTCCTGATCATTCAATTGCCATTGTTCACGGGGTAAGTAGGCAAGCGCCAATAATTTCTCACCGATACCCTTAGAAAAGGCCGGCCCGGAGTAATGTGCATCTAAAAATGCCAGCCAGGGTTTACCACTCAAGCTGGCCACTTCCTGTCGTGGATAGGCTTGCAGGGCAGTGACTTTAATAAAGTGGGGCAGCACAGCAACAACATCCTGTAATTGTTTGCCGGCCTGTTTTTGTACCTGGTTCAGTTGCCGGAGTGCCTCACGACGGTAGCGGTTGCGCCACCAGCGTTTTGCCTTTTGAATGGCCCGAATGATCACCACTACGCCAACAAGCACCCCCAGCGCCTGCCACCCTGGAGCCGTTGGCCAGTAGGAGATGGCATCCGGCAGAATAATTTCATCTATGCCATGAATAAGGTAATTGCCAAAGCTTGATGTGTTTTCAATAGAACTCGAAGTGTTGTTGATGGAACCCGGTGTGTTTTCTAAAAAGCCGTTCGTTTTTTTTATAGCGCTTGCTGCATCTTCTATGGCACCCGTTGCGTGTTCTATAGCGCCAGCTGCGTCTTCAGTAAAGCCTGCTGCATCGCTAGCGCTTACAGGATCAAACGTATTTGTGGTGCTCATCAGTGCGGCCCACTGGCTCGTTCGCCCATGGCCTGTTTCACCTGGTAGAGAACGCTGTCGGTAGTGTTCATCGGAATGACTGGGATGCCGTGTTTATTTAATTCTGCCTGAAGATGTTCAACGCCACTTTCAAAGTGTTCCGTGAATTGGGCTGCCAAACCGGCCTTGCCAGCATCAACCTGAATTTGCATTTCCCCGTCGCTCATCACCAGCTGGCTATTGCTGGGTAAATTTTTCTCCAGTTCATCAAATACCAGCGATGCGATGACATCATTATGGCGTCGCAGCCTTTTGATACGTTTGACGGTTTCGGCGTTCCAGCCACTCATATCACTGATAATGACGATTAAACAGTCATGTTCGCTCACTTGCTCGGCTTTTTTGAGCGTGATATTTAGCTGTGCGTTATTTGGCACGCTGGCATATTGCGCATTTAAGGCATGATTAAGCACCAGAACGTTGTGAAATATTTGCATGACCGTTTTACGGCTACGCTGCGGTCGGGTTTCAACAATCTCAGTATCATTGAATACCAGAGCACCAACACGATCCCCGCCTGACAAGGCTCGCCAGGCTGATAATGCAGTCAATTCTGCGGCAATAACCGATTTCATTTTAAGCTGGCTACCGAAAAACATACTGATACGTTGATCGACCAATAATAAAACCGGCCGTTCTTTTTCTTCGGTATAAACACGCACATGGGGCTTGCCGGTACGATTGGTGACTTTCCAGTCCATGGTGCGAATATCGTCGCCGGTGTGGTAATGACGCAGTTCTTCAAAATTTAGCCCGCGACCTCGCAAGCGCGATGAATGACGGCCAGCCAGGATACTGTGAACAGGTTGTTTGGGCAGGAAGCTGAAGCCGGACGCCTGATGCTGTAGTGCGACCAGGTCTTTCAGGTTAGCGTATACGTTGCTGTTATCCATGGTTGTCATTAATCGCTGTTATCTATAGTCGCCACTTATGCGATTAAACGACCGCCACCTGTTTAACAATTTCAGCAACTACCTGATCTGTACTGATACCATCAGCCACGGCCTCATAACTCAAAATTAGGCGATGACGTAGAACACTATGAACAATACTGCGGACATCATCCGGGTCAACAAAGTCCTTGTCCTGCATCCAGGCATGGGCGCGACTGCATTTATCGAGGGCAATGGATGCCCGAGGGCTGGAGCCAACTTCGATCCAGTTTTTTAATTCTCCCTGATAACGAGTGAGATCGCGTGTTGCCATGACTAGCGCGACGATATAGTGCTCTATGTTTTCCGAAACATGCACCTGTTGGATTTCTTTACGAGCAGTAAAGATGCTTTCCTGGGAAATTTTTACCGCTTCATTGTCTGACTGCGGTTGCTCTTCGCCACGGACTAAACGAATGATGCCAACTTCTGTTTTTTCATCGGGGTAATCAATGTTGATTTTCATCAGAAAGCGATCCATCTGAGCTTCTGGCAGGGGATAAGTGCCTTCCTGTTCGATGGGATTTTGGGTGGCTAACACCATGAACAGCTCGGGTAATTTATGGGTTTCGCCAGCAACCGTCACCTGCCGTTCTTCCATGGCTTCCAGCAAGGCACCCTGTACTTTTGCTGGTGCCCGGTTGATTTCATCGGCAAGCACGAGATTGTTAAAAACCGGCCCGGGCTGAAACGTCAGCACTTGCTTACCGTTAGTTTCCTGGAAAATCTCAGTGCCGGTAACATCGGATGGCAGCAGGTCGGCGGTGAACTGGATGCGCCCAAGGTCGGCAGCCAGAACCTGTGCCATGGTTTTAATGGATCGGGTTTTTGCCGTGCCTGGCAAACCTTCCAGCAACACATTGCCATTAGCGAGCAGGGCAATGATTAAATTATCTACGACATGCTCCTGTCCGAGTACCGACAGCTGCATTTGCTGTTTGAGTTGATTAATTGCTGCCAGCGTTTCCGTCATCGGCGAAACCTGTCTATTTTAAAGGCTGATGTGATGGTAGGCGGTACTTATTGTTTATCGTAATGGAGCGCCGGCCGAAAGGCAGCCGGTGTTCCAGAAGATTAGAATAGCTGATATATCTCAGGGTGCAAATATATCTCAGGGCACAAAGCTGGCTGGTTTTTGTCGCTGTGGAAACTCCTTCAACGACGCCTTGAACTGACTGACCTTAACGATAGAGGGCAAAACCAGAAAAGCATGTTCTAGCAACCATTGCGGATACCCCGCGCTTTCTTTATCCATACGTTCCAGGGGGTCCATTCTTAAATTGAAGATCTTCGGGATACGCAGTGGCACCCAGGGATCCTGCCAGACCTCAAAGCCCAGTGCCCGCTGTTCTTTAAAGACCATTTTATAATCATCGTCTCGAATCGAGACGATGTCGCCGGTGTCCGAGCTGTAAATAAATTCGTGGCGGGGGCCTGCTTTGCTGATGTCAGTAAAGTGGGGCAGGAAGTTGTAGCCATCCAGATGCACTTTGAACTGACGATTACCCACCTGCATACCTTTCTTGAGTTTGGCTTTAACATCCGTATCACCCGCAGCAGCTAGTAGCGTCGGCATCCAGTCCAGATGGGAAATGATCTCATTGGATACCTGGCCCGGTTTGATTTTGGCGGGCCATCTCACCAGCATAGGTACCCGATAACCGCCTTCCCAGTTAGAGTTCTTTTCGCTGCGAAACAGGGTGTAGCCACCATCGGGCCAGAGCATCAGTTCAGCGCCATTATCGGTGGAATACATAACAATGGTGTTGTCGCTTACACCCAGTTCATCAAGTTTATCCAGCAACTGGCCAACATGGCCGTCATGCTCGGTCATGCCGTCTGCGTAGAGCCCCTGGCCGGTAACGCCCTGAGACTCCGTCTTTAAGCGGGTCCAGATATGCATGCGAGTTGAGTTAAACCACACAAAGAAGGGTTTACCCGCTTTGTTGGCTTTATCCATAAAAGCCAGTGCCTTGGCGGTGGTCTCGTCGTCAATGGTTTCCATGCGCTTTTTGGTGAGCGCTCCGGTGTCCTGGACCTTGCCATCGGCAAAGCTATTAATTACGCCACGGGGACCAAAGCGCTTCTTGAACGCAGGATCTTTCGGGTAATCAGGATGTTCGGGCTCGTCTTCGGCATTAAGATGATAGAGATTGCCAAAAAACTCATCAAAGCCATGATTGGAGGGTAAATGCTCGTCGAGGTCGCCCAGATGATTTTTACCAAACTGCCCGGTGGCATAGCCAAGGGGTTTTAAGAGTTCGGCAATGGTGACGTCATCTTTATGCAGGCCGCCTTTTGCGCCCGGCAACCCCACCTTGGTTAAACCGGTGCGAATGGGATGCTGCCCGGTAATAAAGCTTGAACGCCCAGCGGTACAGCTTTGGTCACCGTAAGAGTCGGTAAAAAGAATCCCGTCATTGGCGATACGATCAATGTTGGGGGTTTGATAACCCATCATGCCTCGATTATAGGCACTGACATTAAAGGGCCCGATATCATCGCCCCAAATAATCAGAATGTTCGGCTTTGTGGTCTCTGCCGCCTGAGCTGCGGTAGAAAAAAGACCTACCGAGGTAAAGATAAGCGCAAGCATTAAGATGGGAGCGGGAATGCGCATATTCATTGATAGACCCTCGCTAATATTGACTGTAATTAGAGTTATATAAGGGCAGAGAATCCTATCTAATTTCTAGCTATAAACAAAGCTATAGTCTTCTTTTATTCCATGCAATGTTTGCATCATGTCATTAACATATTCTATGTGTAACTTGCCCGGCCAGGACTGTTTTGACGAATGCTTTGGCCCTTAGTTTGTCCGTAATAGCATGAATTGACGACTAACAATTCGACTTGCTTAATCACTTATCTATAGCTGAAAGTACACCTGAATGAGTTGCCTGGCTGAACTATTGGTGAGCTACATATTGTCATTGATAAATGTTAACTGGCCAGGGTATGGAACTACACCCTGCCTGGCCGTTCCAAGCCTTTATGAAAAATAAATTAAATTATTTCAATTATTTCGGCAGCTGGCGGTCGTTATTATTACTGGGGCTGTTGGCTACCATGGTTGCATACGCAGAAACTAAAAATGGCTTTGATCTTGCCGATAGCCTCATCCCGGCAGATAAAATATTCAGTGGTGGGCCGCCAAAAGACGGTATCGCATCGATTGATAATCCTGTTTTTGTTGGCGCAGATGAAGCAAAGCTCAAATTGGACCAACGAGTTATGGGTATCAACTTTGCCGGTCATACGCGGGCTTATCCTATTGCAATTCTCAACCGTCACGAGGTGGTTAACGATCAATTTGGTGAATACCATGTAGCAGTGACTTTTTGTCCTTTGTGTGGCAGCGGTATGGTCTTTCGGGCGCCACATGCTAATCAGGCGCTGACGTTTGGGGTATCCGGCCTGCTCTACAACAGTGATGTATTACTTTACGACCGGGAAACAGAGTCCCTTTGGTCACAGTTGCAAATGCAGGCTGTTACCGGATCACGCAAAGGCGAAAAGCTCAAATTGTTGGCGGCCAGCCATACGACCTGGCAAGAATGGCTAAGTCGTTACCCTGATACGGAGGTATTGTCAGAAGATACGGGCTTTGCATTTGATTATTCGCGAGATCCCTATGCTGCTTATAAAAACTCAGGGGATACGTGGTTTCCCGTTGCTCATCAAAATAGCGCTTATGACAAAAAGGAATGGATTGCTGGTGTGGTTATTGATGGGCAGGCAAAAGCCTATCCTTTTATTGAGTTGGAGCAATCCAGCGGCGATTTTACTGACCATGTCGGTGATGTGGCGGTGCGCGTTATCTGGGTGAAAAGTGCGCGAAGTGTTCGAATATTAGATTCGGCAGGGGTAGAGGTGCCGGCAACCAGCGTTTATTGGTTCGCATGGTATGGATTTCATCCGGATACCGAAATTTATCGAACTAACCAGGCAATAAAATAATCAGCAGATTTATATGGCGAAAAAAAAGGCCGCTTTGCAGCGGCCTAAACAATCGGTGGGTTGTTGTACTAAAATTTGTTGATTAAAATTGCTCTTCTTCTGTTGAACCGGTGAGTGCAGTTACAGACGATGCGCCACCGAGAATAACTGTGGTGACATCGTCAAAGTAGCCGGTGCCGACTTCCTGTTGGTGGGAAACAAAACTGTAGCCGCGATCAGCAGCGGCAAATTCTGGTTCCTGAACTTTTTCAACGTAATGTTTCATGCCTTCACCCTGGGCGTAGCTATGGGCCAGATCGAACATGTTGTACCACATGTTATGAATGCCGGCTAAGGTGATGAACTGGTATTTATAGCCCATGTTGCTCAGCTCCTGCTGAAACTTGGCGATAGTGGCGTCGTCGAGGTTCTTCTTCCAGTTGAAAGATGGGGAGCAATTGTAGGCCAATAACTGGTCTGGAAATTCTTTGCGGATGGCATCTGCAAATTGTTTTGCTTCTTCCAGGCTAGGTGTTGCAGTTTCGCACCACAATAAATCAGCATAGGGAGCGTAAGACAGACCGCGATCAATAGCCTGTTCAATACCTGCTTTTACACGGTAAAAACCTTCTGCTGTGCGTTCGCCTGTTACAAATTTTCGGTCGCGCTCATCACAGTCAGAAGTGATGAGGTCAGCAGCATTGGCATCGGTACGCGCCAGTACGATAGTTGATACGTCGGCGACATCGGCGGCCAGGCGTGCAGCAATCAATTTTTGTACAGCTTCCTGAGTAGGCACCAATACTTTGCCGCCCATATGCCCGCATTTTTTAACTGAAGCTAATTGATCTTCAAAGTGAACACCAGCAGCGCCAGCTTCGATCATCGCTTTCATTAGTTCGTAGGCATTTAATACACCGCCGAAACCAGCTTCTGCATCGGCAACGATCGGTGCAAAATAATCGATGTATTCGGCATCGCCTTCGGAAATACCTCTGCCCCACTGAATCTGGTCGGTGCGCAGGAATGAATTATTAATACGTTGCACGACAGCCGGCACGGAATTTACTGCATAGAGGGACTGATCGGGATACATGGTCATGCTGGTGTTGTTATCAGCAGCAACCTGCCAGCCCGACAGATAGATAGCCTCAATACCAGCTTTGACCTGCTGTACTGCCTGGCCACCGGTGAGTGCGCCCAGACAATTAACATAACCCTTTTTGGCTGAACCGTGGACCAAATCCCACAGTTTCTCCGCACCGCGTTTGGCGATGGTGTTCTCTCGCTTTATTGAGCCCCGTAGGCGTACCACCTCAGCGGCAGTATAGGCGCGAGAGATGCCATTCCAGCGTTCATTTTCTGCCCAGTCTTTTTCCAGGCGGGCTATTTCCTCTGCGCGATCATAATTACCAATTGTCATAGATATACTCCTTAGGGTGCGTGGCAAGGGGTGCTTGAAAGCTTGGCGAATTCTAGGAGTTGTGAGATGATTTACCTAATTTATCATTTTTATTTTCGACATTTATCATATGAATATAGCAAGAATAGATCTTAACTTACTGGTATATCTGGATGTGCTGCTGCGGGAACGCAATGTCACCCGATCAGCGGCGCAACTGGGTATAACCCAACCGGCGATGAGTAATAGCCTGCGCCGGCTGCGAACACTATTTGACGATCCTCTGTTGATACGTACCAGCGATGGTATGACGCCCACTGAGCGGGCGCTTGAGCTAAAGCCTCTAATCAGGGATGTGTTGGCTAATGTTGAACGGGCAGTCGAGCCGAAAGCCGCTTTTGAAGCCTTCACAGCAAAGCGAGTGATACGCATTATGGCCAGCGATTACGCAGAATCAACGCTGATTCCTGCTCTCCTGGACAGGCTTGCAGTAGAGGCGCCGAACATTACTCTTGATATATTGACACCTAGCGATGTGAGGCTCGAAGACGTGGAGCAGGGCAAAGTCGACATGTTGCTAAATCGTTTTGACGAAATGCCACAATCTTTCCACCAGATCACGATTTGGCGCGATGATTTTTCCTGTTTGCTGAGCGTTGATAATCCATTGAATAATAATTTCGATCTTGATAATTACCTGCGTGGGCGGCACGTATGGGTCAGTAAAACAGGTATGGGCGCCAGCGTTGGCATGGATCCACTGGATTCGCAGCGACTGGGATGGGTGGACGAAGCATTAAAAATCCTTGGTAAAGAACGTCATATTGCGGTTTTTACCCGTCATTATCTGGTAGCGGCCCTGTTTTCCCAACGCCCGGATCTTATCGCGACGTTGCCGACGCGGCTGGCAAAGCTGCAGATTAATAACCCCAATGTGCGCTTGCATAAACCGCCATTCGATATACCCAGTTTTGAACTTCAAATGGCGTGGAGCCCGTTATTGCAGCACAACCCCTACCATCAATGGATCAGGAGGCTGGTGCTTGAAATTGGGCGGCAAAGTTAAAACCACCATTTTTTGCATGAATAGTGATAATAAAAACGATATATTTTGTAAATCAGTGATCAAGGCATAGAATAATCGAAGAAGCTGGCCTGTCATTTTCGTTGCGTACTTAAGCGATTAACAGGTTCCAGGATAATCAATCGAACAGAGCAAAGAGTCAGAATATGAGCAAGCAAATTGAAGTTGGTGGGTTACTGATAGCTAATGACCTATATAGTCTGGTTAACAATGAAGTAATTCCCGGTACGGATGTTCAGGCGGATGCGTTCTGGCAGTCATTTGAAACAATTATTCATGATTTTGCCCCCCGCAATCAGGAGCTGCTGGCTGTTCGTGAAGATATGCAGCGGCAGATCGATAGCTGGCATCAGGGCAGAGCCGGGCAGCCCCATGACGCGAAAGCGTATAAACAGTTTTTAATTGATATCGGTTATCTGGTGGAAACTGGTAAACCTTTTTCGATTACTACCGAAAACGTTGACCGGGAGATATGTTCCATCGCGGGTCCGCAACTGGTCGTACCGATCACTAATGCGCGTTATTCATTAAACGCAGCTAATGCTCGTTGGGGTAGTTTATACGACGCTCTTTATGGCAATGACGTTATTCCAGAAACCGATGGTGCAGACAAAGGGCCGGGATACAACAGTGTGCGTGGAGCGCGTGTCATTGCTTATGGGCGACGATTTCTCGATGACAATTTGCCCCTGGCCAATGGATCTCATGCTGAGGTAACGAGTTACCAGGTACGTGAAGGCCAGTTACTCACTATTATGCAAGACGGATCAGAGAGTGGTTTGAGTCGCAGTGATCAGTTTGCCGGCTATATTGGTTCAGAAAATAATCCGACATCAATACTATTAAAAAATAATGGGTTACACGTCGATATTCAAGTAGATCCTAATCATAACGTCGGTAAAGACGATTTGGCCAATGTAAAGGATATCGTCCTCGAGTCAGCCCTCACCACTATTCAGGATTGCGAAGACTCGGTCGCTACAGTCGATGCAGCTGATAAATGTGTTGCCTACCGCAACTGGCTTGGCCTGATGAAAGGTGACCTGTCGGATTCTTTTGCGAAAGGTAATGAGACGATTACGCGTCGGCTCAATAGTGATCGGAACTATACCGCAGCCGATGGCAGTTCACTGGTCCTGTCAGGCCGAAGTTTACTGTTAGTCAGAAATGTCGGGCATCTGATGACCAGCGATGCGATTCTTTATAAGGGCGATGGTGCTGAAGATTATCAACCGATCCCTGAAGGCATTCTTGATGGAATGCTGACGTCACTGATCTCGCTGCATGATTTGCAGAGTAGTAAACAGCAGCAAAATTCTCGTGCTGGCAGTGTTTATATTGTTAAACCAAAAATGCACGGCCCGGATGAAATAGCCTTTACCGTAGATTTATTCGCACGGATAGAACAATCACTGGGCATGGAAGAGCGTACGCTGAAGATAGGCATCATGGACGAAGAGCGTCGTACCACGGTTAACCTCGGTGAGTGTATTAGACAGGCCAGTGACCGAGTGATTTTTATCAATACCGGCTTTCTCGATCGTACTGGCGATGAAATTCATACCAGTATGGAGGCCGGTCCAATGGTTCCCAAGGGCACCATGAAGCAACAGCCCTGGATCAGCGCCTACGAAGACTGGAATGTCGATGTCGGCCTGGCTTGCGGCCTGCGGGGTAAAGCGCAAATAGGCAAGGGCATGTGGGCTATGCCCGACCTGATGGCGGATATGATGGTGACAAAAATTGGCCACCCGCGGGCCGGAGCGAACTGTGCATGGGTGCCATCGCCCACCGCTGCCACGCTACATGTGATGCATTACCATGAGATAGATGTGGCTGCTCGTCAACAAGAGTTGTCAGCACAGCCGCGGGCAAGCCTGGATGATATTCTTACTATCCCGTTATTAGGCAGCACTCGTTTGTCTGCTGAAGAGATCGAACACGAATTGGAGAATAACGCACAGGGAATACTGGGTTATGTGGTGCGCTGGATAGATCAGGGTATCGGTTGCTCGAAAGTACCGGATATTAATCATATCGGTTTGATGGAAGATCGCGCCACTTTGCGTATTTCCAGTCAACATATCGCTAACTGGCTGCATCACGATATTTGCAGTAAAGCACAGGTGCTTGCGACCCTTAAAAAAATGGCGGCTGTGGTTGATGAGCAAAATTCTGGTGATCCCCTCTACAGGAAGATGGCAGAAGATTTTGATGGCAACATCGCTTTTCAGGCAGCCTGCGACCTGATCTTTACGGGTCGAGCACAATCGGGAGGATACACAGAACCCGTGTTACATCTTCGCCGGCAGCAGGCTAAAGCGGCGTGCGCATAGCCGTAGAGTTGATTAGTGGCAGGCCGTAGTCGGCAAATAGCCTGTCACTATAGTGTTTAAGGCCAGGCTTAGCTCGTTGTGACTATCGATTTAATTGCAGCGGGGCGTCGTCAAACCGGAAGCTGACGTAATTCTGGGTCGGGTTCACTGTGTTCCCACATATCGTCAAAGTCATTTAGCAATTCCACCGCTTCAAAAGGCGCGTAAGGAATTGCATAGCCCCCATAACGGTCGCCGCTCTGGTTATAGAGAATACCGCTTCGGTCGACGAGCATAAATTCGGAATGCAGTGTTTTAATCTCCTTGCCCAGAGTTCTTATTTGAACCCTGCTCGGCAAGCGATGAAACAGGTGTAATAAGCGATGCCCGGTTTGTACCAGGAAATGCGGGTCTTTCACCAAAATATGAATTTCTGAATGGGGCCGCTCCCGCGCGAAATCCATCATCAAGCGGTATAGTTCTTCATTGTCATAAATGCGTGGGTCTAGCTGATTACTAAATATACTTATTTGCCTGTGCGCTTTTTCCACCAGTTTTTTTGCCTGTTCCTTAAAGGACGCAGCATTATCAAGTACTATGCGCTCACGCTCTTCTGCAGCAATATCGGGCGGCGGCGGAGTGACTTTGGGGTCGGTAAATCGTTTCAACAATAAAGTCATGTGGCGGTGTGGAATGCCAGCTTCGACAAACTCATCACCTTCCACTTGAAAGTACATACCTTCGTAAAAGGGTATCGCGTGAGTCTGTGCATTTAACTGTAGGCTCTCCATGCCATTGCGGGATGCGTATTGAATAATGCGGCGCACCAACGCAGAGCCGACGCCTCTGTTCCGAGAGCCATGTGCTACCGCCATGCGGCCAATTTTATTTCCACAAAGACGCGCACATCCAATCGCTTGTTCCTCCGGACCTTTTCCTCTGGGGCCATAGGTGATCCAGTGGATGGCATTAGCGTCAGCGCCGTCAAACTCTTCATCTTCAGGGACGCCTTGCTCTTTGATAAAAACCTGGTTGCGTAATTTGGAGAGGGGCTCGGACGAGGCCGACCAGCTAGTTTGTTCGATATCTATGGGGAAAAAATCCACACTTTCCATTAGTCGATACTCTTTTTTCTGGTGAGCAAGATTGTAAACTACCACATTACTAAAAACGATTCGTGGTGCTGATTTCTCGCAGGATCAGCCTACGGCCTGCGATAGTTTTTCCTAATTACCACTTATCATAAGCCTATCTTAAGCAGTTTTTCTGGCATCGGCACCGTTCTCAGTGCGGCATAAGCCAGCCTGGGAATCATGCCAGCCAAATCAAAGC
>QNFP01000006.1 GCA_003645535.1 Gammaproteobacteria bacterium
AATAATCAGCAAAATACTGTTCTACTGGCGCCAGATTCATTTCATCAAGACACAACCAATAGGGGGGAACCGAAAGATCAAGATCACCCAAGCCCGATGTATTAGCATTGGGTGCTACAACACGCCACGCATCAATCATAAACAGCAGTGCTTTGGTGGCGATATATTTTGTGCCGGAAATCCTAGAAATATATCCGAGTAAATCAGATGGTTCATGCCAATCCGGCCGAACTGGAATTTGACAAAAATTCTTATTTCCAATGCTATGCGCTTGCGCCTGCTCTCTGACAAAGCGTGTTTTACCTGTGCCTGATATACCCGCTAGTAGAATAAAAGGTTTCGGGAGTGGCACAGTATTAGCTTGCCGGTTAATCGTATTTGTGCCAGAAGCCTCTCTCTCCATAAAATCTGCAGGCAGTTTTTTATAAATATTTAACAGATCATTCAAATCTTCATGGATTACGTCATCTATTGGTAAGGATTCTGCTGGATAAAATTTTGAGCCAGCCGAAGCCCATTCATATGACTTACCTAGAGCCGTCGTCGCCCGTAAATCAATTTTGTCCTGCCCCCAATCAATGATTTCAGGAGCAATCTCATGTATTTTTACAGCTACTTTTGTAGCCTCCTCTTTGGCGCCTTCGTTTCCATGAAGTTCCTTTAATTTTGTCGCGCCAAACCCTAAAGATAGATAAAAACCGGTACCATCAGCTCTAAATAAATAAACCGGATAAACACCCTCTTGTGTAGAATTAGTGATCTTAGTATTGAGAATGGAAAGCCACGGAACATTAGCCCAATTCCCAGCACCTGCGCTTGCTTTAATTTGATAATTTTCATCTCTATATTTCAATGAGTCCCTAAATACTTGCACCAAATCCTCCCTTAATTTTCTTGTTATTGGATGATTTGCAAAAGCTTCATGAGTGGCTGAAACCCAACCATTTAGTATCTCCGAAAATAATTCTCTGAGCATAAAAATTGTTCCTGCATATTGAAGTTAAAGGCGATAACACGCCAAGTTCATCTTACAGTGCGAAATAATTTTCTAGCATCTTAAATATCGAGACCCATCCGTTTTCCAATATCCCATTCCAATTCCGAGTTAAGGGATGTAAAGCTCTTCTTTCGTATAGGGACTCGAAGCTCTTTTCAGCCTTGCCTCATACAATAACTCCGTTTTTTAGGAAATAGCATACCGTAGTTAGTCTGATAGGCTTCATTGTTTGTCAGACCCATCAGCTGCTTGCTTTTGATCCATCCAGTGAGGCGCGAGGAAACCTACCGGTCTTGTCTGTTTCGCTGGCACGTGGTGCTAATTCTGTAAGAGTAGTTGCGCCGCTAGTTCTTTGAGGTCTTGCTGTTCTTTGCTTAAGGGATGGTGAGATTCTCGTTATGTCAAAAACAGGCAATGTTTTCGATATAACAGAATTTTTATATCGAATACTACCCGCGATTGATAACTTGCTATCAGCAATAAAGAGTCGAAGCCCCTTTTATATGCTACTTAATACATCGGTAAGCATACTTTTTAATCCAAGAAGCGCTGAATGCTGGAGAAATCCAGGTCGGTGTTATCTTCATCACTCATGGTCGCATACAGATTGTATAAATTATTCGCCAGGGCACCCATGGGTGTGGCTGACTTGCTGGCCAGTGCCGCTTCCATAGCCAAACCCAAATCTTTTTGCATGAGTTTGACCATAAAGCCACCACTATAGTCGCGGCTGGCGGGGACGCTTTCCATCACGCCGGGGTAGGGATTGTATTTTTCCAGCGACCAGTTACATAAATGGAAATCGAGGTTTTTTTGCTACTCCTGCTGGATATCTATCGCAACGACATAACCCTGTTCTGCATAATGCAGAATTTTTTGATCTCGTGTTATCAGCGTTAAATCTCGGCAGCGGGCAGTTGCTACTAGCATTCTATCTACCGGGTCTTGATGAAACTCGCCGGGTAGTTGATTACTCTCTATGGCAAACTCAGGTTCCAACGGCACCAGCTTTAAACCCCTCAAAGCCAGTGCTCGTGTGATCCAGGCGCTTGTGGGCTGACCGAGGTGGATACGGCCTTTTGCAACCAACAGGCTGATTTCCCAAACACTTATCACGGACACGTATAGACGCCCCTCTAAGGCAGCAGCCTCTATAATAGCTACCGCTTTATCATTCAGTTTTTGCTGTACACCGAGAGCAAACCAAAGCCAGATATGAGTATCCATGAGAAGCGCTTTGCTCATCAGTGGTTCTCGTTTCGATCTTTGCCTCGCTCCACACCTGAGCTGCCCGAAAACTCGGCAAATAGCTGATCCTCGTCATCACCAACACCTTTCCAGGATTGTTCAACGGGCGACACAATATCTCCTGAGATGGTAGCCGAACCCGCCATGTAACCAAACAGTGCACTATCGCTTGCATCACTATCTACTGGCACAAGTTTTGCCACCGGCTTACCGCGCTTGGTCAATACAATCGGGTCTCTGGTCTGACTCAGCTGGTCGATCAGTTTTAGGCATTTAGCCTTGAACTCACTCACTGCTATTTTCATGACAACCTCAATATAGTCATATTAAGATGACTACTATATATTATATTGGTCATATGACAAATTTATTGACCTGACAAAGAATGGCATGCAAAGAACGCACAGTGGCTAATCGGTACTACTCATACCAATTTATTGCGCGCCAGCAATCTTGTTTGACTATCTCTTAGTAAGGCCAATAATTATTATCAGGTTGTTACCGGCCTTACTCAAAAAAGCGCTGAATACTAGAAAAATCAAGGTCGGTGTTGTCTTCATCGCTCATGGTCGCATAAAGATTGTATAAATTATTCGCTAATGCCCCCATGGGTGTAGCTGACTTGCTGGCCAGCGCGGCTTCCATGGCCAATTACTCGACCCGCGACGAAAGGGCCAAACTACCAGTATTTAATACTTGTTTTTAAAAACCAAGTATGAAATGCTGGTGCTACCTCCTAAGTAGCTGTATTTAAATACTAATTAACCATGAAAACACCTGTAACACCTCCCAACATTACCGCTATTTTGCAATCCTCATTTGCAGTAGACAATACGATACTAGAGCACCTGATGACGATTGGCCTGGTGGACAGTAAAGGGCGATATCTGCATTGGGACAAATTACGCCATCTATCTTCGCCAGAGGGCATATCCAGTGAACAATGGTGGGCAGGGGTCAAGATGGCCCGCCAGGCTGCATATCGAAAATTGCCCCTGCTAGATAAACTAGAACAACCCTTTCAATTTGCTACACCAGATGTAATACAGCGAGAACTGCACTGGCTCGACCGCTTCGCAGCGGGCAGCATTCAGAGTAACGACGCGATCACCAACCCCCAGACACGTGATACCTATTTAATCCGATCACTCATAGAAGAGGCTATTAATTCCAGTCAGCTGGAAGGGGCCTCGACAACACGGGATGTTGCTAAGGAGATGATCCGCCAGGATCGTGACCCGCGAGACAGGAGCGAGCAGATGATCCTGAATAATTACCTGGCAATGCAGTTTATTCGGGAGATAAAAGATGAGCGGTTAACGCCTTCAATCGTGTTTGAACTGCATCGCCTGCTAACTCGTGAAACTATGGATGAGGTCACAGTTGGGCGATTTCGAACTGCTGCTGACGATATTCATGTGATTGATAACGCCACTCAGACCTATCTACACACACCGCCTGCGGCAGAGGAGTTAGCGCAGCGGCTACAGGCTTTGTGCGATTTTGCTAACGGGCCGGAGGACGGCGCCGAACGAAGCTTTACCCACCCGGTGATCAGGGCCATCACCTTGCATTTTATGTTGGCCTATGACCACCCATTTTGTGACGGTAATGGCCGTACCGCCAGAGCCTTGTATTACTGGGCGATGGCACGGCAGGGCTATTGGTTGATGGAGTTTGTCTCGATTTCGAAAGTCATTAAGCAGGCTCCTGTGCAGTACGGCAAAGCATTTTTACACACCGAAACCGATCAGAACGACCTAACTTATTTTTTGATCCACCAGCTTGAGGTCATTCATCAAGCAATTGACGCGCTGCATAAGTTTCTCGACGCAAAAGTACAAGGCATACAGGAGGCGCGGTGGCTGTTGCAGAACAACGTACGACTGCAGGGTAAATTGAATTTTCGCCAGTTGGCCTTACTGCGCCACGCACTACAACATCCACGTTTCAGTTATGTGGTGAATGAGCACCAGCACTCACACGGGATTTCTTACGATGTGGCGCGCAAGGATTTGCTGGAAATGGCTGATCAGCTTAATTTATTGGTGAAAACTCGTCGGGGCAAGCGTTACTATTTTGTTGTGCCTGAAGATTTAGAACAGCGGATAGCCTCTTCGTGAACGGGATCTGAGGGCATAAGCTATTAGCCGGCAGCCCTTTGACCTCTACACTGAAACCCCAATATTTTTATCAGGTGCTATCCACTGCTAATCATACCTTCTAATCAAAGAAGCGCTGAATACTCGAGAAATCCAGATCGGCATTATCCTCATCGCTCATGGTCGCATAGAGATTGTATAAATTATTCGCTAATGCCCCATGGGTGTAGCTGACTTGCTGGCCAGCGCGGCTTCCATGGCCAGACCGAGATCTTTTTGCATAAGTTTGACCATAAAGCCGCCGCTGTAGTCGCGACTGGCGGGGACGCCTTCCATAACGCCGGGGTAGGGGTTGTATTTTTCCAGCGACCAGTTACAGCCGGAACTTTTGAGCATTATTTCTGACAGGGTGGCGGGGCAAGGCCATTATCTACTCCCAGTTGCAAGGCTTCAGCGGTGCCGATCCTATGCACGGCAAGAAGCATGTTGTTGCAGGCTTTGGCGACCGTGCATGAGCCAGTGGAACCCGTGCACGAAAGGAAAAGAATTTGACGCCTAATCTGTAAGATAGAAGGGAGAACGACCACAGCTTTACTTCACGAACATTTATTTTCACTCCTCTGTCGAAGATATTAATTGTGTTCCGCTTGCGTTTCTATATTATGCGCGCTTCGAGCGAACGTAACTAAGCCATGCGACTATTTATTCAACCAATCAGTCAGTGGCCACTCAAATATAGTTTGATATAGTTATAGATACTTTAATGTAGTTATAGAGACTTTAAATACCTATCAAGCAGGTATATACTCTATTTGTATATACCTGCTCTAGGGAATTATTTTGGCTGTAACAATAGATGATACGATCTACCTAACAATCGGCGAGGTCTCCAAATTAATTGGCAGATCAACTCAAACGATTAAAAGGTGGGAAGACACAAACAAAATTCCTGCTTCTACACGCCAGCAAAGCAATAACTGGCGGATATACTCTCCGAACGATGTAGATGCAATAAAGAAATACTCTAATTCGTTCAATAAACCTAGCCTTCAAGCCGACCTACTGAAGGGTTCATCATGACAGTTTTAAGTGAAACGAAACCCCCATCCTTATTGTCGAGTAAAGATATTCCATCGCAAGAGAGACTTATATTTGCCCTGGATGTACCGAGCATTAAAGAAGCTAAGAGATTAGTTAACGATCTTGGAGATGCCATCAGCTTTTATAAGATTGGGTTAGAATTATTTATGTCAGGCAACTATCTTGACTTTGTTGGTTGGCTGAAAAAGAAAGATAAGAAAGTGTTCGTTGACTTAAAGTTTTTTGACGTTCCCCAAACTGTAGGATCAGCAATAAAACAACTTAGACAGTATGGCGCTTCTTTTGCGACGATACATGGCAATGATGAGATTATGAAAGCCGCAGCTGAACAAAAAGGGGATATGAAAGTTTTAGCTGTAACAATGCTTACTAGCTTAGATGACGGAGATGTAAAAGATTTAGGATTTAAAGTTAACATTAAAGAGATAGTTTTATCGAGGGCTAAAAGGGCTTTAGAAATTGGCTGTGACGGTGTAATTTCATCAGGACTTGAAGCACCAGAGTTACGCGATAAATTGGGGGCCAAGTTTATTATAGTCACGCCCGGTATTAGACCTCTTAAAAATACCGACGATCAAAAAAGAACTGTTGATGTTGAACAGGCTTTTTTAAATGGTGCTGATTACATTGTAGTAGGAAGACCCATCAAAGATCACTGCGGATTTAATACGCCAAAAGAGGCAGCTATTTCTATTCAAGAACGAATCGGAAAATTATTTGATGCACCTTAGACTACATCAACTTAAAGTTTAGTAGCTCAAGTCTAATCTGACAGTAACCCGGCTTTTAAGACGGTGTCTGTCAGGTTAAATTCAGTTAGCGATTTTTCCCTTTCAGATCTTTTTACGATCATGTGAGACTCCCACCTAGACGATACCTCTGCGCGTTCCAGTGTTGTTAGTTCTCCCCAAAAAACCGCTGAATACTCGAAAAATCCAGGTCGGCATTATCTTCATCACTCATGGTCGCATAGAGATTGTATAAATTATTCGCAAGCGCGCCCATGGGTGTAGCTGACTTGCTGGCCAGCGCGGCTTCCATGGCCAGGCCGAGATCTTTTTGCATAAGTTTGACCATAAAGCCGCCGGTATAGTCGCGGCTGGCGGGGACGCCTTCCATGACACCGGGGTAGGGGTTGTACTTTTCCAGCGACCAGTTGCAGCCGGAGCTTTTGAGCATAATTTCGGAAAGCGCCTTGGGATCGAGGCCGTTATCTACACCCAATTGCAGGGCTTCGGCGGTGCCGATCATGTGTACGGCGAGCAGCATATTGTTACAGGCTTTGGCGACCTGACCTGCGCCAGCTGGCCCGGCGTGGAAGATATTGGCACCCATGTGGTTTAGAACTTCTTTGGCGGCTTCTACGTCGGCGGCTTCGCCGCCGCACATAAAGGCTAGCGTTGCACCTTCTGCTCCACCGACACCTCCAGATACCGGGGCGTCGATGGCGCGAATATTACGGGTTTTTGCTTCTTCGCCAATGCGCCGGGAGCTGGATGCGGCAATGGTGGAGCAGTCGACCAATAGAGCCGAGGGTTCGACTAAATCGAGCAGACCTGCGCCATCTATATACAGCGCTTCGGCAATAGCGCCGTTAGGCAACATGGAGATCACAAAGTCTGCACCGGCGACGGCTTCCTTCTCATTAGCCGCTGCGCTACAGCCATCTTCCACCGCTTTTGCCACGGAGGCGGGCACGAGGTCAAAGGCGCAGACTTCAAAACCTGCTTTTATTAGATTAGCCGCCATAGGGCCACCCATATTGCCTAAACCGAAAAATGCGACTTTCTTTGCCATGAGATGTAATCCTTATATGTTTGTTCGCTGTGTCTCTATAGAAACCGCCTCTTTACAAATCTGCGAGAGGATTCGGCCTGTCGGCCCAGGGCCAGGTGAGATATTGTTCGCGCATCTCACTGGTCAGCTCCGCCAGGGTGGCAGGCTGAAAGTTGGGCGTATTGTCCTTTTCAATAATCTGCGCGCGAATGCCTTCGCGAAAAACACCGTATTTTGCGCAATTCACTGTGCCAATTAGTTCCAGCTTAAGGCATTCATTTAAAGGTAAGTCCCGGCCGCGCTGGTTGAGTTCGTAAGAGAGGAACACCGATGCGGGGCAACCTCGTTTAAGGGTCGCCACGGCTCGACTCTGCCATTTATTATCGCCCTCGTAAGCAGTGATAGCCGCAACGACTTCTTCAAGGGTGTTACCTGAGGTGACTTCTTCTACCCAGGGCATATGAGTTTCAATCTGGCCTTCGGGGAGCATGGCCTGATGCTGGGCTTGCAGGGCATTTAGCACTGTGCTCATTTGTGCTCGATTTTCATCAGCGCTCGTTGTCCAGCTCAGTGCCGCTAGCTCATCGAGCATAACGACCTTTTCAGCATGGGGAATAAACACATCAGCAAGGCCAATAAACAGCGCATCTGTAGCGTTGATCTGGGCACCGGTTAAAGCTAGAAATAAACCACTGTTGCCGCGAGCCTGATTTAAAAACCAGGTGCCGCCAACGTCGGGTAGTAAACCGATGGTGACTTCGGGCATGGCAATGCGAGTGCTTTCAGTGACGACACGAAAGTCGCCTCCCTCCAGCAAGCCCATACCGCCGCCCATAACAATGCCATTGCCCCAGACAATGATGGGTTTGGGGAAGTTATGCATGCGGTGGTTCAAACGGTATTCACGAGAGAAAAAGTCGGTGGCATAAGCATTGTAGTCCTCGCCGCATTCGACCATGGACTCGTAGAGCATACGAATATCGCCACCGGCGGCCAGTGCTCGGTCACCCGCGCTATCGAGCAGGATAGCGACGATGCTGTCGTCAGCTTCCCACTTGTCAGCCTCAGCGGTGATGAGATCGACCATCTCCAGGCTGAGGGAGTTGAGGGCTTTTTCCGCATTTAAGGTGGCGATAACAATTTTTTTACCATCGCTACCGTCCCCACCAACGCAAAGTTTCTCGCTAAATAATACCGGCTGCTCTGACACGCTTTTCTCCTATTGAAATAGGCTTAGCTCTGCTTAAAGCTTCCCTGGGCTTAACTCAGGCGTTTTTCCACTCAGGTGAACGCTTTTCAACAAAGGCTGCCACACCTTCTTTTTGATCCTGGCTACCCCATAAGTCCATAAAGGCATCACGTTCGAATTTAAAACCACTATCGAGTGGCCGATGGCGAGCTGACATGGTTAAGGCTTTACACAGGCGTACTGAGGTGGGGCTTTGTTTATCGACTTTGCCCGCCAGCTCCAGAGCTTTTTCCAGCGCTTTACCTGTAGGCACGACTTCCTGCACCAGGCCAATTTGCTCAGCTTTATCAGCCTTTACATGTTCGCCCAACAGAATCATGCGCTTGGCCCAGCCTTCACCAATTAACCAGGGCAGATGTTGAGTGCCCAGACCACCGGGTAACAAGCCCACGGTGCATTCGGGTAAGGCCATGCGCGAATGCTCTTCGGCAATACGAATATCACAGGCCAGGGCACATTCCAGGCCGCCGCCCATGGCAAAGCCAGTGATGGCCGCAAAGGACACACCCTGGTAATTGGTCAGTGCACCGAAGGCGATACCGAAGGCTTTAATGAAATCGTAGGCTTCGCCGCCATTGTCGTGGTTAAAACGGGTGAGTTCGGCACCGGCGCTGTAGAACTTTTCGCTTTCGCTGGCGAGAATCAGCGAGTAGTTGTCTTTATCTGCATTTAACTCGTCAATGGTCTGCTCTAAAAAGGCCAGGCTGTCCGGCGTCCAGGTGTTGGCCGGTGGGTTGTTCATGGTCAAGATCGCGACTGAGCCGCGCTTTTCTACTTTTAACAAGTCACTCATTTCAATCGCCTTCTCTTATGAGATTAGTTTGTAAGGTTAGTCATCTTATAAGCTCAGTAGCTCCTTCTTCAAGAATACGACGCGCAATAATCACGCGCATGATTTCGTTAGTACCTTCCAAAATTTGATGCACCCGTGTATCGCGCACAAAACGTTCGATGGGATACTCGCGCAAATAACCGTAGCCACCGTGCAGCTGCAGGGCTTCGTTACAGACCTGAAAACCGACGTCGGTGGCGAAGCGCTTGGCCATCGCACAGTAAGTGCTTTTATCCGGGTCATTCTGATCCAGCTTGCTAGCCGCTAACCGAACCATCTGCCTCGCTGCCACTAATTCGGTGACCATATCGGCGAGCTTAAATTGCAAAGCCTGAAAGGCTGCCAGTGGCTTACCAAACTGTTTTCTTTCCTGAATATACTGCTGAGCATGGGCCAACGTAGTTTGGGCAGCGCCAATGGAGCAGGTAGCAATATTAATGCGACCGCCATCAAGACCTTTCATGGCGATTTTAAAACCTTCACCTTCTTCGCCCAGCCGATAGTGGGCTGGTACACGCACGTCCTCAAAGCTAATAGTGCGGGTTGGCTGGCTGTTCCAGCCCATTTTTATTTCATTTTTACCGTAGTCTATGCCCGGCAAGTCGGCAGGTATGGCAAAGGCGGTAATGCCTGCCGCACCGGAATCAGCTGACCCAGTGCGTGTCATCAGCACCAGCACATCGGTACTACCGGCACCGCTGATAAAACTTTTGCCGCCATTAAGAATGTAGTCGTCGCTATCATTATCACGAACGGCTTTGGTGCGGATAGATGCAGCATCACTACCGGCATTGGGCTCGGTGAGGCAGTAGGAAGACAGCTTTTGTCCGCTTACCAATTGCTCACAAAACTCATTGTGTACGGTCTCGGTGCCCCAGGTGCAGGCCATCCAGGTCGCCATATTGTGTATGGATATAAACGCTGCGGTAGAGCTACAGGCAGCGGCCAGCTCCTCAAGAATAATCGAGGCATCGAGTCGGGTCATACCCATGCCGCCCAGGGCTTCGGGGCTGTACATGCCGCAGAAACCCATCTCACCCGCTGCGGCAATAGTCTCGCGGGGGAAAATTTTGTTTTCATCCCACTCAGCGGCCTGATCGGCCATTTCGCCCTGAGCAAAGGCCCGGGCGGCATCCTGAAAGGCGCGCTGTTCTTCGCTGAGATTAAAGTCCATAACGTGCTACCCGCTATTTGAAGTCACTTACTTCAGAGCTCTTTATTTTAAGTCTCTTTATTTCAAATTAATGGACATATTTGGTCCGCCCGCGACTTCATCATCAAACCAGCGAGCGGTAATGGTTTTTGTCTCGGTGTAGAAACGCACGGCCTGTTTGCCGTAAGCATGCAGATCGCCGTGGAAAGAACCGCGCCAGCCTGTGAAAGAGAAAAACGGTAGTGGCACAGGGATAGGCACATTAATACCCACCTGACCGACCAGAATCTCATGCTGGTATTTTCGCGCCGCACCACCGGAAGAGGTAAAGATGGAGGTGCCGTTACCACGGAAGTCTTCATTGATTGCAGCAATCGCCTCGTCCAGAGTATCAACGGTAAGCAAACACAGCACCGGACCAAAGACCTCGTCTTTGTAAATGGACATGTCGCGAGTGACATCGGTAAAGATGGTCGGGCCAATCCAGTTGCCGTCGGGATAACCTTCGACCTTGCAATCGGAGCCATCGAGCAGGCAGGTCGCGCCTTCCTCTTTGGCTTTAGCAATCGCGGCAGTAATTTTTACTTTGGCAGCGGCATTGGTTTGTGGGCCGTAGGCAGCATCTTTGTCTGACCAGATGCCAGGCCGGATTTTTTCTGCGGCGGCAGCGATATCGCCCGCCCACTCCGCTGCATCACCCACCAGAATCACATTGGGAATTGCCATGCAACGCTGCCCCGCTGCCCCGAAGGCGGAGCCAATAATATTGTTAACAACCTGACTTCTATTAGCATCAGGCATCACCACCATGTGATTGTTAGCCCCGGTCATGCACTGCATGCGCTTGAGGTTTGCCGTACCTTTTTGGTAGATATGCTTGCCCACGGGCACCGAACCGACAAATGAACCGGCACAAATGTCCTGGTGCTCCAGCAAATAGTCCACCTGATGAGCGCCACCGTGAATAATCTGCATCACACCCTTCGGCGCACCGGCTTCTTCAAACAATTCAACGAGGCGAGTCGGAGTTAATGGGTCACGCTCGGATGGCTTAAGAATAAAGGTATTACCGCAGGCAATGGCCAGCGGGAACATCCACAGCGGAATCATCGCTGGGAAATTAAACGGTGTAATACCCATGCATACGCCGATGGGCTGAATAAAAGAATAGGTATCGATGCTGCCCGCAACGTTCTCAACGGTTTCACCCATCATCAGGGTGGCGACATTGGCAGCGTGTTCGACCACTTCGATACCGCGCCAGACATCGCCCTTGGCATCTTCAAAGGTCTTACCCAGTTCCTGGCTGATGATTTCTGCAAGTTCATCGTGATGCTTTTTCAGCAGATGCTGATAATTGAGCATGATCCGCGCCCGCTGCGGGACGGGGACTTCTTTCCAGGTCTGAAAAGTGGCCTTGGCGGAGGCAATGGCTTGTTCCATTTCCGCATCGGTCGCGGCCGGCACCTGGGAGAGCACTTCCTGAGTGGCCGGATTGATGACCGGAGTGGTTTGCGTACTGGTACTTTGCACCCATTCGCCACCAATAAATAAGGGTACAGTTTTTGGAAATGCCATTAGCTACCTCTGCTTGTCTGAATTAACTGTCTAGACTAAAAAAGCCGGGTTAGAGCAAGATACGATTTGCCTGATGAAGCCCGCCTGATATTAATGATCAGACGCCGCGCATTCTATTCCACTTCGGCAATTTCGCCTATTAAGATTTGCCATTTTGCGAAGCACTTTTCGCAGCCATCACGTGCTCACCACCCCACCACCACTGTTGATTACAATTGTCAGCGGATGTGAATTGTGGCACTTTCCTTGATGATAACAACTGTTAATTGAGTCGCCCTAGCGTTGATAATGACAACCAGGGTAATAAGGGCCCGAACAACGAACAATTTAGTAAGTACAGGAGTGGATTAATGAATGAAATATCGATTAATGCCGAAGACGCCGGCTCAGCAAAGCTGGTCTATATCTTATATCTGGTTAGCGTGGTATTTGGGGTCACCAGTATTATTGGCGTGATCATGGCCTATATTAATAAAGACGAAGCGCCGGAATGGTTACAGAGCCATTACCAGTTTCAAATTCGCACCTTCTGGATTGGCCTGCTCTACGGCACCATTGGGATGATTTTAACGGTGGTATTAATTGGCTGGATAGTGCTTATGTTCGCACTGGTATGGCTAGTTATCCGCTGCATCAAAGGCTTGCAAACGCTGGGTAGAAAAGAGGCCCATCCAGATCCTGCTAGCTGGATGTTCTAGCCGGTTGTTTAAAAGCTAATTAATACAGGCACTCAAATACAGGCACTTAAATACAGGTACTCAAATGAAACTCGAACTCAAAAATAAAGTCGCGCTGGTTACCGGCAGCCACCGAGGCACGGGCGAAATTATCGCTAAAAGGCTGGCAGACGAAGGTGCCACGGTTATCGCCCATGGTCTGAAATCGAATAGCGCCGACCATGTTCCTGACAGTTCAGCGGTGGAATATGCCGTGTGGGGCGATATTCTCACTGATGCCGGTGCCGAACAAGCCGTCGAGCAGGCGCTCAACAAAGCTGGACGGATCGATATTCTGATCAACAATTACGGCACCGCTGACGAGAAAAACTGGCTGACTGCGGATACCGATGACTGGTTGCACATGTATCAGGTTAATGTGCTGTCCGCAGCCCGCATGATTCGCCTGTTGGTACCGCAAATGCGTGAACTGGGCTGGGGCCGAATCATCCAGCTCGGCACCATTGGCTCCACTCAGCCCAATGCCCTGCGCCCCCATTATTATGCCGCCAAAGGCGCCTTAGCCAACATAGCGGTCGGGCTAGCCAAGGAAGTGGCTAATACGGGGATTACCGTTAACACCATTTCACCCGGTTATATTAAAACGCCGGAAGTCGAGGCCGCCTTCCGAGCCAAAGCCAAACGTGAAGGCTGGGATGATGACTGGGAAACCATCGAAGCCCGTATTGTTGCCAGGCGTTTTCCCAACCCGGTAGGCCGAATCGCCACCCGGGAGGAAGTCGCCGACCTGGTGTGTTTTATCGCCAGTGCACGCGCCGCATTTATTAATGGTCAGAACATTCGTATCGATGGCGGGCATATCGACATAGTCCATTAAGAGGAAAGTCCATTAAGAACGTCAATTAGGAAAATGCTCACTAAAAAATATTTGTCAAAGCTGGGTTATAGTTCCGGGAGCTACACCAACCCTGGCAATAAATCATTTTAATTAACGTCTATAATACCCTTTAGTCTACGATGACCTCGTTCGATTCTATCAAAGCTTTTCGCCTGGAGGCACAGTATGGAAAATTCAAAAGATGCAAATATGACAATCGATCGCCGTAAGTTTATTTTTCGTACCACCCAGGCTGTAGCGGGTACGGTTCTCGCAACTAGCGCGATTTCGAGCATCGCCAGCGACCCTGCGCCGGTTGTGGATGATGCCGGTGACGCATCCCCGGTTGTCGACAATAGCGACCCATCCTTTGTAATGAATAGTATGACGCCAAATGTCTGCGGCACCTGCCAGTACTGGGGTGCCCAGCGCCGGGTATCAGAAGATGGGAAGTCGGTTAGCATTGACAGTCTCGGTTGGTGCAATAATCGTAAAAGCCCGAACTTCCGCAAGACAACCGGCCCTCAAACAGGTCCTATGAAGGTGTGGGAACAATGGGCTGCCCTTACCCAGGAGTGAAACAAAGCCCAGGAGTGAAGCAAAGCTCAGGAGTGAAGCCAAAAGGATTCGGCTGTTGCCAACCGGCAACAGTGAGCCAGCGATAAAACTTTAACAGGAAATGGCTTTATAGGGCCTTTTATAAGGCCTTTTACAAGACAAAGTCTTATAGGCGAAATTTTTGTGGGTAATGCCGTGGCTATTCATCGATAGCGTTAACATTCAGCTGGCAAGCGAAGTAAACTACACGTCCGAAAACATTAGCCATCTGCCCCTCTACATTGAAGCCGGTCTGCTGAAAGGCCGGTGCTATAGTGGGTAGATGAGGGCCTATGCTATATTCCCTCGTTTTACAGGAAACCCGTTGATGGAATGGCAGGGATACTTTTCCATAGCGCTGACATTCGCCACTCTGGCGACTTTGATATTTACCCGCATCAGCCCACATATTGTCATGACTGGAGCCATGGCCTTACTAAGTGCCAGCGGCGTACTGACTGCTTCAGAAGCACTAAGCGGGTTCAGTAATCCAGGGCTGGTGACTGTCGCCGCTATGTTTATGGTTGCCACTGGCATACATGCAACCGGCGGCATCGACCTGTTAGTTAATCATTTGCTGGGGCAACCAAAAACGACGCGGGGCGCTCAACTTAGGCTCTGTGCGCCAGTGATATTGCTCAGCGGTTTTCTGAATAATACACCGGTCGTAGCGACCTTGATCCCGGCGATCAGCGCCTGGGGCAGAAAACTGAGTATCCCACCATCAAAATTGATGATCCCGCTCAGCTATGCCGCCATCCTCGGCGGTACACTCACGCTTATCGGCACCAGCACCAACCTGATTGTTAATAGCCAGTATCAGCAGTTAACCGGGCAACCGGGGTTTCCATTATTTGCTATCGGCATGATCGGTCTGCCCGCTTGCCTGGTGGGACTGACCTATATGCTGTGGTTTTTCCCCAGATGGCTACCAGACCGAGGGGATGAAGGATTATTTGGCGACGTGCGCGAATTCACGCTGGAAGTCGCTGTGGCCCACGATGGGCCATTGGTCGGCCAAACTGTCGAGCAAGCCGGCCTTCGCCAGTTGGTGAAAATTTATCTGGTCGAAATTATTCGCAAAGATAGTGTCATTACTGCGGTGTCTTCTGAGGAACATCTTCACGGTGGCGACAGGCTGGTATTTGCAGGCAACACTGAAGCTATATCGGATTTGTTACGAATCAGAGGCATAGTACCGGCCAGTGAAACAGAACGTCCCGCCCTTAGTCAGGCGCGGGAAGAACGTCGCCTGGTAGAGGCAGCGCTTTCCCCTCATTCAGGCTGTGTTGGACAAACCATCCGCGACTCACGCTTTCGCGACCGCTATGGCGCGGTCATTCTGGCAGTCGCCCGACATGGTGAACGAGTTTCTGGCAACCAGGGCACCATACGCCTGCACGCCGGTGACACACTGTTACTGGAGGCCCGGCCCGCATTCGTTACTCGCCAGCGCTATAACAAAGACTTTTTAATCATCAATGATCTGGAGCAGGAACAACCCCGCCACCATCGAGCCTATCTGGCCTGGGCCATTCTCCTTGCTGTGGTCATCGCTGCTACCACCGAAATAACTACCATGCTTAACGCCGCACTGCTTGGCGCCGGAGCCATGCTCGCCACTGGCTGTTGTTCATTAAATCAGGCCCACAAAAGCCTCGATATGAATGTGCTAGTCACCATTGGCTCCTCTTTCGCCCTCGGCGTGGCTCTCGCCAAAACCGGCGTAGCGGGAAATATAGCCGACTTAATCATCACTATGAGTGTCGGTGAAGCCTGGCTGGCGCTGGTGCTAGCCTATTTCACCGTTTCGCTACTCACCGAGCTGATCAATAACAACGCGGCGGCTATCCTTATGCTGCCCATCGTTCTGGAAATCAGCGCGAAGGCGGGCTTGCCTGCAGAGCCATTTGTATTTGCCGTTATGATGGCCGCCTCAGCCAGCTTTGCCACACCGATTGGCTATCAGACCAACCTTATGGTATTTGGCCCTGGTGGCTACCGCTTTAGCGATTTCATCAAGGTTGGTGCGCCGATGAACGTGCTTATCGGTATCGTATCCATCTCT
Organism: Gammaproteobacteria bacterium; assembly: GCA_003645535.1. Lineage (GTDB taxonomy): Bacteria > Pseudomonadota > Gammaproteobacteria > Pseudomonadales > Porticoccaceae > HB2-32-21. Next base: position 16,256 of record QNFP01000006.1, read on the forward strand.
GTCATCCTTTTTATCTGGCCACTGACGTAACAAACAGGCAAGTCTGCCTTAGCCAAAACGAGCAAAACATGTCTCGGCCAGGTTCATTCCAGGTATGGGGCTTGCTGCCTGAGCATTAAAAATGCTGCTCTCGCACAGTATGCAGGCACGACAAACTACCGCGCTCTGCACTTTTTTTCGCTACAATCTCCGCCTCGATAACAAGCACAAAGAGCACCATGGCCCAATACGTTTACACCATGAACCACGTCGGCAAAATCGTCCCCCCGAAGCGTGAAATTCTTAAGGATATTTCTCTGTCGTTTTTCCCGGGAGCGAAAATTGGTGTGCTCGGTTTAAATGGTTCAGGCAAATCAACGTTATTGAAAATAATGGCCGGTCAGGATACCGATATTGTCGGTGAAGCCCGCCCAATGCCAGGTATCAAAGTGGGCTATCTGCCCCAGGAACCGCAGCTTGATCCGGAAAAAGATGTGCGTGGCAATGTGGAGGATGGTGTAAAGGAAGCTGTTGACGCCCTCAAGGAACTCGATGCCGTCTTTGCCGCTTACGCTGAAGCGGATGCCGACTTTGATGCGCTGGCAAAACGTCAGGGTGAACTGGAAGATATTATTCAGGCCTGGGATGCCCACAACCTTGAGCACAAACTCGATGTCGCCGCCGATGCCCTGCGTCTGCCACCCTGGGATGCGAGCATTGAAAATCTCTCTGGCGGTGAAAAACGGCGCGTGGCTCTGTGCCGACTGTTGTTGTCCCGCCCCGACATGATTCTGCTGGACGAACCCACTAACCACCTTGATGCAGAGTCGGTCTTCTGGCTAGAGCAGTTTTTGCACAATTTCGATGGCACTGTGGTGGCAGTAACTCATGACCGCTACTTTTTGGACAATGTTGCCGGCTGGATTCTGGAGCTGGATCGGGGCCACGGCATTCCCTATGAAGGTAACTACACGACCTGGCTCGAAACCAAAGAGGAGCGCCTGGCGCTTGAACAAAAAACTGAAGCAGCTCATCAGAAAGCTATCAAACAGGAACTGGAATGGGTGCGTAAAAACCCAAAGGCTCGGCAAGCAAAGAACAAAGCTCGACTACAGCGCTTTGACGAAATGAACAGCAAGGAATTTCAAACCCGCAATGAGACTAACGAGATCTATATCCCACCGGGGCCACGCCTGGGCGACAAGGTGATCGAGATCGAGCACATCAGCAAGGGGTTTGGCGACCAGCTATTGATTGACGATTTCTCATTAAGCATTCCTAAAGGCGCTATCGTCGGCATTGTTGGAGGTAATGGTGCGGGCAAATCAACACTGTTCAGGATGATCTCCGGTACAGAACAGCCCGATGGCGGCAGTATTACGCTGGGCGAGACAGTGAATTTAGCTTTTGTGGAACAGAGCAGGGAAAGTCTTGAGGATGACAAAACTGTGTGGGAAGCCATTTCTGCCGGTCACGACATACTCAAAATTGGCGATTATGAAGTCAGCTCACGGTCGTACGTGGGACGCTTTAATTTTAAAGGCTCTGACCAGCAAAAACGTGTCGGCGATTTATCTGGTGGCGAGCGGGGACGACTGCATCTGGCCAATACACTAAAACAGGGTGCCAATGTATTGTTGCTTGATGAGCCCTCAAACGATCTGGATATCGAAACCCTGCGCGCATTAGAAGACGCGATCCTGGCTTTTCCGGGTTGCGTGTTAGTTATCTCTCACGATCGCTGGTTTCTGGATAGAATTGCCACCCACATTCTCGCCTTTGAGGGCAATAGCGAAATTGTTTTTTTCGAAGGTAATTACAGCGATTACCACGATGACTTTATTGTTCGTGAAGGGCAGAACGCGCAACCACACCGGCTAAAATATAAACCGCTGAAACATTAATTTTTCTCGGCTTGCCTGCACACAACTCAAAAATAAAACTGCCATGAAAGTTGTGTACTAAAAAAAGAATCACCGAATTCTTTATCCTCTCCAACATCTACAACCATGGCATTATTCTGCCCCAGACTATACCTCAGCGTGCCACCATAACGGTATGATGTTTGGGTTTCCCCTTCAAAATACTGCATAGCATGGGCATACAGGCCTACTTGCCAGGAATCTGTAATGGTAGACATCACTTCCGCTCTACCTCCTGCTGCCAGGGCAACATCCTGATCGAATTTATCGCTAATATTTATTGCACCATTGGCAAATATCGATGCCGCACTCCCCTCTGTTAGTTGATAGCTGACGCCAATCCCTGCCCTGACGTCACCCATTAAAGGGCGGTCATTTTCATTGAAACGGTAACGTTTTAGTGAAGCTGATGCCTCCCACGAATATGGTCGGATAAAATAGTTTCGTACCGGCGCGGAGATAATGTTGACAAAATCAATAGACTCGAACTTAAAATGATTTCCTTCAGGATAATAGCGAAAAGCCGGCTGTAAAAACTCTAACTGTGCTCCTTGCACATAGCCTCTGGATGGATCGTATAAGTCGTGATATGCCCATCGAAAATCCACTTGCAGAAATTGATCGGGATCTTCGTAACCGTAGCGTAAACCAATCCGGCGTCCGCGATGCCCCTGGTCAGGTCGATAGCGTGGCGCCGGAATTTCGGGTAGTTGAGATTCCACTTCTACCTTACTGCGCGCTGCTAGCAATTGGTGTAACAATACTTGCTGATCCAGTCGGTTACGGTTATTTTCGTCATCGGCGCTTTCTTCACCAGCAAGATCACCGGCAAGTCCACCGGAACCGTCACCATAAGGAACGTCATCCGGGGCGACATTATCAGCAATCTGGTGGTCTGGAATCTTCATCTCGAAAAAATCTTTCTTATTTGTTTCTAACGCCTCCAGGTAAACAACATAATCGGCGGCCAACTCCAAAATTTCTGCGCGAATATAGTCATCGCTGATATTGAGCTGCTCATCATCCAGGGTAATTTCGCCCAAAGCCAGCGCCCGCGCTAATTCCTGGTCTGGCCTGGCTAATGTTTCGGCGCGAGCCCAGATGATCTGTCGATGAGAAGGGCGGTAATATGCATTTTTCAACAACCCAGGTGTATTGGTGACAACCCGAACTGTTTCGGCCGGCGTGGCATCCGCATAAAACTGTTGGGTGAGCGCCAATTCTGGTCTGGCCGCTTCCATAACTGCCAGCAACTGATAAGCACAATTTTCATCTATAAAATAATAATCAAAATAAACGGGCAATAACTCCCATAAATGCAGTAACAACGCATGGATTTCTGCGCGAGTGTAATCGAGCTCATATTCCCACAAATCTCGATTTTCGATGTCGCTATATGCTTTAACCCGTGCGTGGTAACGCGACAAAGTGAACCTTCCTGGATACCCTCCTAACAAACCGTTTAATGCAAAACTAAGCCCATCTTCTCCCTCCGAATGTGCTGCATAACCGACGGTCCAGGCCAGCAAATCAGGCTTGTTTTCCTGCTTCCGATCAAAGCGGAGAAATGTATGCCCAAACATGGAGCCTGGACTATTTAATACCGATACCGGGAAAATCAGCGTCAGACCATCTGCATCCAGGTGCGTTAACCAACTATGTAGATGGGTGCACTGGTAAGCAGGAAGCATATTTTTGTTTATATGAAGCGCGCTGGTCAACCAGGCAAGCCTGGCCGGAAAGCGACAGGCGATAGCTTCATCGTCATCTGGTGAAGATGAAAAAAAATGCGTTAGTGTAGTTTCCAGCTCCGCCTGAGGAGACACCTTACCCTGGTCACTGAGGAAAAATTCCTCGTCATCCACTAAGCTGACCACGCCTGTGCCAGTTAGCGTCGGACTGTAGTGCATCAAAACCTGCCATTCTCGCCGCGTCCAGATTTTTTCGGCCCTGGCTCTGGCTATCAGTTGATCAAGGTAGACCTGTTGTCCTACAACAGCTGCATTGGCAGATACCGGTAATAAAAAGGATACCAACAGGCTCCTGACCAACACTCGATAATGTAAAGATCGCAGAAGAAAGGGGAACAAGAATATTGCGGGAGGGTTTATTTTTCGATGAAACAAAATACTGGGGATAAGATTTCCACGCTTGCGCGTGGAAATCTACCAGGCTTAAATTCGAGCCAAATCTACTTCTCTGCGTAATTTAACTACCAACTCTTCCGCAGTTGTATCTGATGAAACAAATAATTGATCAAAGTTATTTTTTGTTAATACATAAAATTGATCTTTATTAGCATCGTCAATATCGAGAAGGACAGCCAAAGTAGTCAGGTACTCGCCATCTCCAACTGCCATGTTGGACCGTAAGCGGCTAAAATTAGCTTCAACAAACTCCTTTACTTCGACATCTTCTTCTTTTTTATCGTCATCGTCATCGCCAGGACTCGTGCTGGAAGTTAAATCTGACGACGCTTCTGAAGTCTTGCCAATCGACTCCGAGGTGGCTTTGGTCGGCGCCGTAGTTATTGCACAGGATGATAGCAATAGCACCGCCAATAACGCTGCGACACCTTTGTAAATGTGCTTGATAAGCATGGAGCCCCCTTTTTTAAAACTAGCACAAACAACAAACATGATTAACAACAAATTAGTACTAAGACAACAGTACTCAGGCGCGCAAGTGCGCCGCTAAAGTTATCCAGATTCTTTGCTGTATTTTATGTCAGAGAAGAGTAGTTCAAAAAATACCGTGAGCTACAGATCCCTGACACCGGGCAACGATAACAGATTCTTAGAATAAAGGAAGTGGTGGCGCGGACAGGGGCAAACACACCATGACGGGCAATTACTCCATTCACGGCAACACCAGTGCTTCACTTATTAGCTCAAGCCGTTTTATCTGCATGCTGTCACAATTTGAGTGCAGGTTGCAGCATTATGGATCGACTTGCAGTTGCCCGGCCAGGTCAAACCCCTTATTCTTCCTCTCAAACTTGCAAGGGAGAAATAGTTTGGCTATCACGACATTTATTTTCCTGGGCGTAATGGTGCTCATTGCGGGCTACCTGGTGGTGCTTTACAACAACCTGGTGGCGCTCAAGCATCGCGTTGCCAAAGCGTGGGCAAATATCGACGTATTGTTAAAGCAGCGACACGATGAATTACCCAAGCTTATCGAAACCTGCAAGCAATATATGTCCTATGAGCAGGATACATTAGAGCTGGTCATTACGGCCCGCAGTTCTGTTGCCAACGCTCGAGAACAACAGGACATGAGTGCGTTGGGCGCTGCCGAAACGCAGCTACGTGGAGGCCTGGGCCGTCTGTTTGCCCTCGCTGAAAACTACCCTGATTTAAAGGCCGACGAATCGTTCCGGCATTTACAAAGCCGCATTTCAAACCTGGAAAGTGGTATAGCCGACCGTCGCGAGCTCTATAATGATGCCGTAAACCTTAACAATATCCGCATTGAGCAGTTCCCGGATGTCGTTATCGCCAATTGGTTTAATTTCAAAGCACATGATTTACTAGAGTTTACCGAGACTGAAATCGCTGATGTCAACGTAAAGGCATTATTCAACTCATGAAGCCATTATCCGTAATCGTTTTGCTATCCCTGTTCGATAATAATCGCCGGCTCGCCTGCTAACGGCAGCTCACGATACGTGCAAAACTTTTTCTGCCGAGAATGTATCGCCGCTGAGCCATTGTTCAGTTTTTTGCTTTGGGCGGCCGGCCTAATCTTCGCCACGCTCTACTGCCTGCACCTGACTTACCGCAGTTTTAAAAAAGCCCGCATGATTGAGGATATGCCTACTTCACTGATTCGTTCTGCCAGTCAGGGTTTTACTGAGCTGGTGGGTGTAGCGAGGGTAAACAATGAAATGCAGATCGGGCCATTAACCGGCACACCGTGCCTGTGGTGGAATTACTCAATCGAAAAATACCAAAGTTCAGGCAAATCCAGCAATTGGGTCACCATTGAATCCGGAACCAGTGATGCCCCTTTTCACATCCAGGACGGTACAGGCCTGTGCCAGGTACTGCCCAGCGCCGCAGATATTACTACGCGGCATAAATACCGCTGGCAGGGTCGGCATCGACGCCCATCATCCGCACCAAAGCAAGAACAAAAACGCTCCCTGGCCGCGCTATTAACCATGGATATTAGTATCGGCAAGCGCTATCGATATACCGAACATCTGTTAAAAGAAGGCGACCCACTATATGTGCTCGGACATTTTGAATCTGACAGCAGCGGGCAGCGAACAATAACTGTGGAGAAACTGGCCGGTAATATTTTGCGGTCCTGGAAACAGGATTTCGCCAAATTACTGGAAGAGTATGATCACAATGACGATGGGCAACTGGATATAGCCGAATGGCAGGCAGTGCAGAAGATGGCTAAAAAAGCTGCATTGGACCAGCAGCGAACGGGAGCAACCCAACCCGCCCTCCACCAGATTGGCAAACCAGTTGAAAACGGCCTGCCATTTCTGATCGGAAGTGAAGAGCAGGGCACTCTAAGTAAGCGTTATCGATTGAAAGCTTCTGCCTGCGGTGCAGGCTTTCTTGTTATTGGTGCGGCGGCATCCTGGTATCTCAGCGCGCGGGGGTTTTAGTGGGCCATCAACAAATATCCGGCTCACGATAAGCACACGTCGAAAAATCTGCAGGATGATCCGCCGGGCAAAAAATAGCCGCTAAATACCCAAACTGGCGAGCATATTGATCATACGCTCAAATGCACCTGCCAATTTAGGATGATCAACCTCCAGATTGGTTACCTGCTTCCTGAGCCGATCACTCAAATTTCCCCGCGCTTGTTCATCGCTTTCTTCTTCAGTCAGGTGAGCGACAATATCTGTCATTAAGATTCCGACCAGATCCCTGTCTTCGGGAGATATATTTTTTGCGGCAACCAACTCTGTGCGAACCCGCTCGATATGCGCGAGTAATTCTTCATTTGCCATTTACATAAACCTTCTCAGTTAACATTTGAAGAGTATACCGCCAGATATCCGGTCTGGACACATTGTTCAGATGCTCTGTTCCGACGCTCGATACCAATGTGCCATATTTCAATCATACCTATGTGCCAGGAAAGACCGCAAAAAAGATGGATTACTTCTAGAAAATATAAATAGTCCCGTATATCCTCGCTAGTCTCGAGGACAACACAAACAAAAACGAGCCCGCACTTGTTACTCAATCTACTTAGGGGAAAACTCATGCCTTCGCCATCATCCAGTCAGTGGCCAAAGATTATGCTCTTTGGCCTTTTATGTGGCCCACTTACCGGCTACGCCGACGAACTCAATGGCGCCAATACTGCGTGGATACTCACTGCCACTGCACTGGTATTATTTATGACCATCCCTGGGCTATCCCTGTTTTACGCCGGGCTGGTTCGCTCCAAGAATGTCCTGTCGGTAGTGATGCAGTGTTTCGCCATCACCTGTGGCGCATCGGTTTTATGGATGGCCTTCGGTTACAGTCTGGCTTTTGGCAATGGCGGAGAACTCAACGCTTTTATCGGCAATACTGATAATTTCATGTTTGCCGCAATGACGAAAGACTCTCTCGTTGGCGATATTCCAGAAAGCGTTTTTGCCATGTTCCAGATGACCTTTGCCATCATCACACCGGCACTTATCGTCGGCGCCTTTGCCGAACGCATGCGCTTCGCCACCATGTTTATCTTCAGCATGATCTGGCTGTTAGTTGTCTATGTGCCCGTTACTCATTGGGTTTGGGGTGGCGGCTGGTTGGGTGAAATGGGGCTGCTGGATTTTGCCGGCGGTACGGTTGTCCATATCACTGCGGGGGTCGGGGCACTCACTGCCGCCCTGGTTATGGGTAACAGGAAGAACTTTGGCACCCAGGCCATGCCACCTCATAACCTGACACTCAGTGTCGCCGGGGCCGGTATGCTGTGGGTGGGCTGGTTTGGTTTTAATGCAGGTTCTGCGCTGGCAGCTAACGGTGATGCCGGTATGGCCATGCTAGTTACCCATATTTCCGCCTCGGCAGGTTCGCTGGCGTGGATGATGATGGAATGGGTAAGGCACGGTAAACCATCGGTACTGGGTATCGTCACCGGCATGGTCGCGGGCCTGGGTACGATTACGCCAGCCTCAGGCTATGTAGGTCCCGGCGGGGCGCTGATTATCGGCTTTAGTGCGGGCATTATTTGCTACTTTGCCACCCAGGCCATTAAGCAAAAATTCAAAATAGATGACTCACTGGATGTATTCCCCGTACACGGCGTAGGCGGCATTCTCGGCACCTTGCTGGCAGGTTTTTTTGCATCCAGCCAGCTAGGCATATTTAGTGGTCAGGGTTATGCAGAAGGGGTAACCATGGGCCACCAAATGGTTGTTCAGGTTATCGGCGTAGTCGCTACCTTCGCATACACCGCGGTAATGACCTTCGTGTTATTAAAGATACTCAAAGCGGTTATGGGTCTGCGTGTGGATGACGAAGACGAAACCATGGGACTGGATATTTCCCAGCACGATGAACGAGGTTATGATCTATAAGGAAGCTATTTATAAAAAGGCTATTTATAAAGACAGCTTTCCCTGTCAGCAGTAATAAAAAAACCGGCCATGGCCGGTTTTTTATTCTTGAAACACTTTCTTGAAACACAGCCGGAATATACTAAAGGACGTTAGTTAACAATTATTTTCTCTCCTGAAGAATGCCGCTTCGTCCAGTACTCAACACCGAACAGCAACCCAGAATAAAGCAACGTAGCCATCAAAGTATTGTGGAAAAACGGTAAAGCCGCCACGTAGCACATCAACAAGCCATCAATATTGTGTTGATAGATACCACTCAGCCACCACATGCCGGTATTACTGACCAGGAAAAATATCGCTGAACCCACCACTGCTCCACCAACAAGAACTGCAGGCTTACGATGCCTCGCCAGGACCAGACCAAATGCAACAACCAGGGCCATACCTAAATAGACAAACACCATGGTATTGTGAAAACCAATAAAAAGGTCAGCGATAAACATAGCCGCCAATGGCACAACAAATGCCATCTTTCGATCACTGAGAGCAGCGCCGCCAAACAGGGCCATAGCCACTACGGAAGAGAAGTTTGGCGGATGCGGTAGCAATCGCGTTAATGCGACAACGGCAATCGTCGCAATCAGAATCCATGGTGTTTGAGTTTTCATTGCTGTGCCTCTTTATAAATGAGTCAGGTTTTTATGAGCTATTTTCAAAAAGCATTGTCTTTGGCAGACTGTTAGAAACCAACTGTTAGAAACTATAACTCAACGTTGCCATCAGGTTGCGTTCGGGGGAAGGGTACAGTGCCATGGCGCCAAAAAACGTAACAAATTCAGTATATTTCTTGTCGGTTATATTATTCAACCTCGCTCTCAAGGTCCAGTTCTGCAGCTGATAACTGGCTATCAGGTTAGTCACTGTGTAACCACCCAGACTACCGGCACTATTAGATAAATCGAGCGTCTGTGAACCAGTATAGACCCATTCGACCACCAGACCCAACTCACTTAATGGCTGGTAATTTACCTGCGCTTTAACCAGTTCCCTCGCCACATTGGGCAGGCGATTATCTTTGTAGGGCCCCTGAGTAAAGCGGGCATCAATATATGTGTACAACGCCCTGATCGACCACTGTTCATCGATTTCCCAGTCGACATCCATGGTGCCACCGCGACGGCGTGTATCATCAAAATTGGTATTGGCACCAAAGAAACCCAATGCAGGATCAAAGCCGATTTCATCGTGATTATCCTGCTGAAATAGACTAAGCCGGGCAGACAATTGCCGCCACTGTCGTTCACCACCTAACTCCCATGATTCACCATGTTGCACATCGAGCATATTGACGGTACCAAAAAAATCGATATTTTCATCGACCAGAGGAAAGCGAAACATTTCATCCCAGTTCAAAAAAACTCGCCAGTTATCAGCCGTCCAGATAGCACCTAACTGGTGAACCGTGCGGCTCTGATCGTAGTCGATATCAAAGGGATCGACGTCGCTATCCAGTTTAGCGTGGCGAATACCAGCCTGCACGACAAGCTGCTCCGATAGCGAGTAGAACAATTGCGCGTATTCACTAGTCTTGCGGTTTTCATGGGCGCTGCGTGAAGAACCGAAACCGAAGTCGATATCAAAATCGTAATCAACGTGCTCGACATCAACACCCACTGTCAGGCGCCAACGGTCGAGGGAAAAAATTAAACGTGGATCAACGGTTTTTACACGACGGCTTTGTTTGGTTTTTGAGTCGCCAAAACTGGAAGCAGCTTTAATAGTGACATCTTCGTCACGATCACTGTAAGTAGTAAGAAGCTGCAGCACATCGTTAAAGCGGTGATCAATACCAAACCGGACGGTGCTGGTGTCAATCTTATAATCATTAAAACTCGATCCTGCCTGACGACGATCTTCATCCACCTGTGCAGCCAGCAAGGCACCGGTCAAACGATAATCGTTGTCGTTCTCCCTTGCCTCAATAAACACAGCCCCAGCGCCATTACCGTTACCTTCACCTTCACCTTTATCAGAATCAGAGCCAGTGCCAGTGCCAGAGCCAGAGCCAGAGCCACTGCCATAGGCATAACCCAGTTTGCCGTTATAGTTTTTGTAGTCAGTATTGGTATCATCGCGATAGCCATCGCCCTTTTCATACTCGCCATTGACATGATAAAACCATCCGTTGTCCAGCTGATTGCTGTAGCTGGCCGCGTAATTTTCATTATCGTAACTGCCAGCACCCGCCAACACATAACCACCTTTAGTAGCACGCCCTTTGGTAATAATGTTAATGACGCCGCCAACCGCCTGATCACCATATAAAGCGCCTGCGCCACCCTCAAGAATTTCAACACGCTCGATCTCGCCAATAGTGACCGCCGTTAGATCCTGACTACCCAGATCAGAATTATTGAGTTTACGGCCATCCACCAGCACCAGCGCATTAGAACTTCCACTGTAACCGCGCAGTCCCAGCTGTGTATCACGGCCATTACCCATGCTGTCGCGCACCTGCACAGAACCATAATTGCGCAACAATTCGGTCACATTGCGTGCGCCACTGCGGGCAATGGTTTCGCTGTCAATAATACGCACAGTGGCGGCCACCTGTGCGATGCTGTAAGGGGAGCGCGTGCCGGTTACGACGATCTCTTCACTAATCTCACGTGCTTTATTCGCTGCAATTATCTGGCCAGTATCTGCTTGCTGAACTGTAGCTGCCTGTACTGACGCACATGCGAACACGCACACGACGATACAGGCAATTAAGGCCCGATACGGAAGGGAATAGCTGATTAACATGGTTATGCCTCTGCAAATTAACGATACACAGAAGCCGGTCAAAGAAAATCAGTGGGCATTTTCGACAACGCGGCTTCAACCTGGCACGTTGTCAATACAGACCACTTTTTAAGGAAGCTCTAATCAACTTACCTTAAGAAATTGCAGCGGCTTGCTCCAACAGTTCACCCGACTATCGGTATACAACGCCGCCATAGCAGGTCTCCTGGCTCCCGGGTCGTCGAATTCACCTGCCTTCCCAACCCCTAAAAGGTGAGTGGCGTACTAAGTGATTCTCACCGGATACAGTTGCGGGGACAGCTTCAGTTGGTAGCCGAAATCAGGCTACTTTGAATTCCCTCTGGCCCTTGCGGGACCATGGCAGGCGGCATTGTACGTTGACACCTTTGACAGCACCAGCAGCCAATCACATCAAGCGCCTGGACAATCAGCCATTGCTTTATTAACACCCAAGATCACGAGCCACTGGCTCTATATCACAGGAATATAATCAGTAACTCATTGATTTTTCGCGATACTCGAATATGATAAGTAGCCAGGGGAAAACTTGAACACAGCAAAGGATGGCCCTATATGTCAGTTCGTTAATTATCCGTAAACTGACAACCTATTAATTTTAAAGGCAATAAACTCAATCAGCTTTGCTGCATGTCCTGGGATAGGGTGCCAAAGTGATATAGAGCCAGTGGCTTTATAATTCACTGTTATAGCCAAGCAGAGAAAACACAATGAATGATGAAAATTTAGTATTTGGCTTCTGCTGGTATCAACCAGAGCAATGGGAACGATTAAGAGAAATATCTGATGATAGAGATGACTTAGAAGATACCTACGACGAGTGGAGGACAAATGCTAATTCAGCATTAAGCGAGTTCCAATCTGCAGGTAAAGAAATTAAAAAAGTAAAAATCAATTTAGAAGAATTATTGCTGTGGTGTAATGAAAAAGGTGTCTCCGTAAAAGGTAGTTCGCGCGCAGAATACGTTTCTTACCTCATGAAAAAAGATCAAATGAAAAGCTATAACAATGCTGTCAATAAGACATTTTTTGCCTGTAAGTCGAGGAGCAAATGGAAATATACACATTAACTATTTCATTTCCGTATGATAATGAAGACGAACCTTGGACAAAGGTAATTGAAGTAAAGGAAGATTTCACTCTTCAAAAGTTACACAAATATATCCAAAAGATTGTGGAATTTGATGATGACCATTTGTATGAATATTTTATTGGTAAAAATCATAGAAATAAGGCCCAAACAGTTCCGGAAAAAACAAAGCTCAATGAAATATATCCAATGACTGGCTATAAGCTATATTATTTGTTTGATTTTGGTGATAGCTGGCTCTTTCAAATTAAAAAATCAAGAAAGAAAAAAACAGAAGAACAGCAAAAGAAATATCCAGTACTTATTGAGTCTACAGGGGTTAATCCGGAGCAGTATCCAGATTGTGAAGAGTGGCAGAGTTAACAAGCGACTGTGATTAAACACAAGCCCTTCATCTGCATTTTTTAGTTCGAAGCCGGCCAGGACTAGAAAAGTTCGAAGCAGGGTCAGGGCTAGAAATAAAGCCCCCTAAACTACAACCACAACTAAATCCGCATGAATTGAATTTGCAAATGCGGGCTCAGATCTACGTCCGCACGAACGTTATACTGCCTGAGCATTGACATACTAAATATGGTATATATTCTCTTTATAGTATGTGGTCGATATTTGAACACCGGCGACTGGACAAGCAACTGGCCAAGGCGCCAATGGAAGTCCAGAAGCGCTACGAAAAATGGAAGGATGTCGTAGAGATATCTGGCCCTGCTGGGCTAAAGCTCGTCAGAGGTTTCCGAGACGAGGCGCTTCGAGGCGAATGGAAGGGCTTTCGTTCTTCCCGACTGAATCAACAGTATCGGGTGATTTATCAGGCCAAAGGAGATCGACTGAAAGTTTATGTGGTAGAGATCACACCTCATGACGATAGGAGGAAATGCTGATGAGCGAATTTCGAAAAGCAAAAGCCCGCGTCCGGATTTCTCCCGGAGAATCGGTTCGCATTATGCGTGAACTGCAAGAATTCAGCCAAAATCAACTGGCAGAAGCAGCTGGTATTCCTCAATCCACAATCTCTGCCATTGAACGGGAACGAGTAAATCTCGGGGTGGAGCGTGCCAAGGTGCTGGCCAGAGCGCTCAAGTGCCATCCAGCAGTGCTGGTATTTCCAGGCTGGGATACCCACGCTGAATCGGCAGCATAACAAGTCAAGGTTGTCGGACGCTGTGGGCCACAGTTTGAAGCGTTATATTCCAAACAAAATCAGATAAGCGCTTCCAGCGCCTCAGTAATCTTTCGCACAGCAACGATTTCCATACCCTTTATTTTTTGCCTGGGCACATTGGCCGCTGGCACAATAGCCCGCTTAAAGCCATGTTTGGCGGCTTCGCGAATACGCTCCTGGCCGTTGGGCACTGGGCGGATTTCACCGGCCAAGCCCACCTCACCAAAGGCCACCATATCATCGGGTAATGAGCGATCACGGAAGCTAGACACCACGGCTAGCAGCACCGCTAGGTCAGCACTGGTCTCCAGCACTTTGACACCACCGACAACATTTACATAGACATCCTGATCGCCCACCATCACGCCGCCATGTCTGTGCAAGACTGCCAGCAGCATGGCCAGCCGGTTATGTTCCATGCCCACGGTGACCCGGCGTGGATTGCCCAGGTGGCTGTCATCGACCAGGGCCTGCAGCTCGACTAACAGCGGTCGAGTACCTTCCCAGACCACCATAACAACACTGCCAGAGGCTACTTCCTCGCCCCGTTGCAGGAAAATCGATGAGGGATTGGCGACTTCGCGCAAGCCCTGTTCGGTCATGGCAAACACGCCTAGCTCATTGACCGCACCAAAGCGATTTTTATTGCTGCGCAGGGTGCGAAAACGGCGGTCGCCGGAGCCTTCGAGCATGAGCGAGCAATCGATCATATGTTCCAGCACTTTTGGCCCCGCAAGCGAGCCCTCTTTGGTGACATGACCGACCAGCAACAAGACCGTGCCGGTCTGTTTGGCATAGCGAACCAGCAGTGCTGCGCTTTCCCGCACCTGGGAAACACTGCCCGGTGCCGAGGCGATGTCTTCGCAGTGAACTACCTGAATGGAGTCAACCACAAGAATTTTAGGTCGGGTTTTATCGGCTGCTGCCAAAATAGTTTCGACCGAGGTTTCGGCCATAATACTGAGTTTTTCAGTGGGCAACTCAAGGCGTTTGGCGCGCATGGCGATCTGCTGGGGGGACTCCTCGCCGGTGACGTACAAAGCCGCATGATGGTTAGCCAGGTAACACAGGGTTTGCAGCAACAGGGTACTCTTGCCAGCCCCTGGCTCGCCGCCGATAAGAATGCAGGAACCGGGCACCAGGCCACCGCCAAGCACCAGATCAAACTCGCCAGTGCCGGTGGCGATACGGGGTAATTCATCCAGATCGATATCAGATAAAAGCCGAATATCGCTATCGGCGGCACCCGCAAAACCCTTGCGCTTGCTAGCACCCATGCTCGAAGACAAACCACCGCGAGACACAGAGGGCATACGCATTTCGGCCAGTGAATTCCATTCACCACATTCGGTGCATTGACCCTGCCACTTGGTGTAATCCGCACCGCACTCACGGCACACAAAAGCGGACGATGATTTTTTTACCACGGGATACCCTCGGCTAGAGTGGATAACTGAAGTTAGCAAACTTATCGCAGCGCCGCATCCTACCTCGGTACTCGACAGGTCTCAAACATTCATCACTACCCACTCTATACACCAGGCCGGCGGAGCAAGTCGCAAATTAAATTTATTCTAAGCTATTCCGCTTAGCAAGCCAGAGTGAATCTGTTAGAGTGACGAGATGTCTTTGATCCCGGAAAAACCACTACTGTTTTACCCGCAACTCGCTGTTGCCCTGGGCCTGGAAGAGGCGGTAATGGTACAAGTCCTCAAGGATCTTATCGACCACGGGCCTGGCGAGATAAACAACGGTTTCCTGTGGGTCAATGTCAGCGGCGAAAGGCTATCCGATACGCTGGCATTCTGGACAGAAAGCGATATCCAACGGATCACCCAGCAATTACATGATCAAGGCATCCTGCTGATCGGCGGTGCGGCTTTCCACCATAATCAGCCCTTTCGTTTTGCTATTAATGAGCGACTGGAAACAACATCAGCTCAAACCCAAATTCATACACACGAGCAGTCGAATTACTCGCCTGGTCATCAGGATCAACCGGCTAATTGTCAGGATCAACCCTCCAGCCATCAGGGCCAACCTCCTGGTCACCAGAGCCATCAAGGCCAGCCCCAACCTGGCAAGCAGTATAAACACTCCAACCCCATTCCAACGGGGTGGCAACCAGACTCAGACCTGCTAGCACAGCTTAACCAGTACGGGATACCTCAGACTTTTGCCTTTGAGCAGGTGGGTGAATTTGTCACTTACTGGTCGGAACGCAATGAGCCAAAACACAGTTGGGCATCAAAATATCTGAAACATGTACTGCGACTCTGGCGGGAACAACAAACCCAGCAGGCTATCCAGAGCAAGGAGGTCGCGGTCACCGGCAATTGGCGCCCATCATCAGAAGCCCTCGAAATCCTTACCGTTCAGGCAGGGATCAACGCGAATTTTGTTGAGGATGCCATTGCCGAATTCATTCTTTACTGGCAGGAACGGGGTACTACATCTAGCACCTGGAATTCTCGTTTTATCCAGCATGTTAAACGTCAGTGGGCGCGATTTACCAATACGCTAAAATCAGATATTGAACCTCGCCCCATTAGCGATGACTGGCAGCCGGATCCAGCAGTTTTCGATATTTTGGCAATGGCAAATATTGACCGGGAATTTGCCGATGGAATCGTCGCTGAGTTTGTCCTTTACTGGCAGGATGACGGCCAGGCCTTAAGTTCGTGGAACACAAAATTTCTGCAGTATGCCAAGCGCCAGTGGGCCTATTTACGCAACGAATCTCGTAGTGACTCTTCCGATAACAAGATGAATACCCAGTATGAAACGCAGCAAAGATCTGGTCGACAAAGCGGTACAAGATATCAGGATATCGCCGCAGAACTCAGCGACCGCAGCTGGGCAAACTGATACTCCGGCAGTAGTTGACGCCATCAATCAGGTCTTCGCCCTGTTTCGCATAAATTTTCACAACCAGTTCTACGCCGCTTTCAACGATGTCCAACTACTCAAACAGGCAAAACGGCTTTGGCTGGAGTCCTTGCGCCAATATCCTGTCGAATGCCTGTTAAAAGCTGCGCGTCAGATCATCGAGCAATCTGAATACCTGCCAACACTGCACAAAATGATTGAAGCCTGTGATCAGCAGAGCGACGAAACGGGCTTACCCACGGTACGCGACGCCTACCTGGAGGCCTGTCTGGCATCCCACCCCAAGGCACAATACCCGTGGTCCCACCCGGCGGTCTATCACGCTGGTGCTCGAACTGGCTGGTATGATCTGGAGAACCAGGCAGAGTATGTATCGTGGCCAAACTTTAAGCGCAACTACGAAGAATATAAGCGCAAAGCCCTGCAGGGGGAGTCTCTGCAAATAGAGTCAACGATTGACCTCCCTGAACCAGAAAAAAGTACTCTGAGCAAAACTGAACGGCAGCAACAACTTCAAACACTGCGCAAAAAACTCAACCTGTAGTCACCCAGGACCGCACTATTACTGGTACACAATAGTCGGCATACAATAGTTCGGCATATAACCGTTCGGTACACGATAATTCAGTCCGCGTCATGGCAGAAGCACCTGGTTACGGGTGTCAGGGCAATTTTTTAGACTTGCTTAATCAGTCGTCTAGAACAAAAGCCATTCCGGAAAAGCATCATTGTAGAAATATCCCTTTAGCGCAAAAAGTGTCGCTTCAGGCTCGATATGAGAGCTGTCTGAAACTTTGAAAAGATATAACATGGCATAAACTTTCACACCAATTATTGATACATATAGACAACAGGAGATTAAATAATGGCAAATACACAACAAATAGCACTGGTAACCGGTGGCGCTCGTGGCATTGGCGA
Organism: Gammaproteobacteria bacterium; assembly: GCA_003645535.1. Taxonomy (GTDB): domain Bacteria; phylum Pseudomonadota; class Gammaproteobacteria; order Pseudomonadales; family Porticoccaceae; genus HB2-32-21. The sequence goes on from QNFP01000006.1 coordinate 33,571, forward strand.
GGCGATCTGCCGGGTGCTGGCAAAAGCCGGGCACAGGATAATCGTGACTGATATTTCTGTGCAGGGGGCTCAGGATCTAGCAAAACAATTAGATGGCCATGCCTATGAAATGGACGTCACCAATGCTGAATCCGTCAACAATGCCGCTGAAAAAATAAATCAGGAAGTGGGCGTCCCCACCATCCTGGTCAATAATGCCGGCTGGGATAACCTGATGCCCTTTCTGGAAACTGACGAAGCCTTCCAGGATAAAGTCATCGCTATTAATTACACCGGCCCGGTCAGGGTATGCCGCGCATTTTTGCCTGGCATGATCGAAGCGGGCGGTGGCCGCATTGTCAATATTGCCTCTGATGCGGGACGTATCGGATCTGCACTTGAAGCCATTTATTCCGGTACCAAAGGCGGCCTGATCGCCTTTTCTAAAACCCTGGCGCGAGAGTTTGCGCGCAACCAGATTACCGTCAACACCGTATGCCCCGGTATTACCAACACCCCGTTGATTCAGGAAATTACCGCAAACAATGAATTAGCCGGTCGAGGTATTGCCTCCATTGAAAAAAATGTTCCACTAAAGCGCATGGGCCAGCCGGAAGATATTGCCAATGCCGTTGCTTATCTGGCATCGGAAGGTGCCGCCTACGTCACTGGGCAGACTCTGTCAGTGAGTGGCGGGATCTCTATGGCAGGATAACTAGCCTACGAAAACAGAAAATCAAAGAGGCCGGCAAAACCGGCCTTTTTGATTAGAGGTTCCTTAATTAAGATTAATCGAGACCTTTGCACCAGAGATGATTTTGCTTTCTGGCGCCAAAGGCAGGTGCTTTCAGGCACCAAAAGTAGGCGCTTTGAGGCGAGGCCCTTTTTATAATTTAAGCTTGCGTGCAAAGGTCTCTAATCAACTTTTTACTTTTCGGTAGATAAACAACAACACCAGTGCTCCGCCTACCGCCGTTAAAATACTGCCGACACTCAAGCCACCGGTAGTACCAAGCCCCACCAATGAGCCAATAAAACCACCGACAAAAGCACCGACTATGCCAATCAAAATGGTGGCCCAGAGTCCACTCGGATCATCACCGGGCATAATCCATTTAGCCAGCGCACCTGCCACCAGGCCTGAAATTAACCACGATATAATTCCCAAATTTATAACTCCTTAACTTTGTATTTGATGAACATGCACATCCCGCTGGGGATAAGGAATTGAAATATCTTCCTGATCGAAGCGCTTCTTAATCGCTTCAGTCAAATCACTATACACACCCCAGTAATCAGCTGTTTTCACCCAGGGACGCACATTAAAATTGACGCTGCTGTCAGCCAGCTCAATCATCGCCACCGCTGGCGCTGGGTCGTTCAGAATACGTTCATCAGCGGCCATTAACTCAGCCAGTACGGCTTTGGCTTTGTCGATATCGTCGTCATAGCCAATACCCATAACCAGATCGACACGTCGGGTGTCGTTAGCAGAGTAATTGGTGATCACACCACTCAGCACTGACGAATTCGGCACGATAACTTTTTTGTTATCGCCGGTTTTAAGTTCAGTAGTGAAAATCATAATGCTTTCCACCACTCCTGATGTATCCGCCACCTCAACAAAATCACCAATCCGAAACGGCTTGAAAAGGATAATCAGCACGCCAGCCGCAAAATTTGACAACGAACCCTGCATAGCCAGGCCGACAGCCAGGCCGGCGGCACCGACAATGGCCACAAAAGAGGCGGTTTGAATACCAACCTGACCCAATGCTGCGATAACCACAAATGCCAGCAGCGCATAATAGACAAGACTGGCACCAAATTTTACTAATCCCTCATCCACCTCACGGGCAACCATGAGTTTCTGAACCACAACACGCATCTTTCGAGCAACCAACCGGCCAACAAAAAATATCAGCAGGGCAACAATGAGTTTCACACTATACAAAGTCGCCCAGCCAATCGAAGTTTCAAGCAAAGAAGTCATCTGTTCCATTGTTATCTCCATAAACAAAATAAGGGGCTGTGATTTTTATCACAGCCCCTTATTTACCATCAGAGTTACCGCCACAAATGGCGATGCGATACATCCACGATCAGGCGACTTCAAACAGCCCGGCAGCACCCATACCACCACCAACACACATGGTGATAACGACGTACTTTTCACCGCGGCGCTTACCTTCGCGCAACGCATGACCAACCATGCGCGCACCACTCATACCATAAGGATGACCAATGGCGATGGCACCACCGTTGATATTGAGTTTTTCATTGGGAATACCCAACTGATCACGGCAGTAAATCACCTGTACGGCAAAAGCTTCATTCAATTCCCAAACACCGATATCGTCGACAGTAAGATTATGCTGCTTGAGTAATTTAGGAATGGCGAATACGGGACCGATACCCATTTCGTCAGGTTCACAACCGGCGACGGCGATACCACGATAAATACCCAGTGGCTCGATATTACGTTGCTCAGCAGTTTTTGAATCCATCAGCACACAGGCAGCAGAGCCGTCAGAGAGCTGGCTGGCGTTACCAGCGGTAATGCACCCACCCTCAAATACGGGCTTCAGTGATACCAAACCTTCAAGAGTCGTGCTGGGTCGGTTGCCTTCATCCAGTTTGAGGGTTTTTTCCTCCAGTGCTTCTTTGCCACTGGCTTTATCGACGTGTTTCATCATCGTAGTAACTTCGACAATCTCATCGTCAAACAAACCGGCTTCCTGGGCAGCGGCAGTACGCTGCTGAGATTGCAGACCGTATTCATCCTGAACATCGCGGTCGATGTTGTAACGCTTGGCGACAATCTCAGCGGTTTGCAGCATAGAGATATAAATATCTTTATGCATTTTGATCAAGCGGGGATCCTGGGCGCGGTAAGCATTCTGATGTTCGTTTTGCACCAGACTGATATGCTCAACACCGGCACCTACGGCAATGTTCATACCGTCATGGACAATCTGCTTGGCCGCAGTGGCGATAGACATAAGACCAGACGAACACTGTCGATCCATGGTCATACCACTAACAGTGACCGGGCAACCCGCCGACAAAGCGGCCAGACGACCGATATTGTAACCACCCGTGCCCTGACTCAGGGCACAACCCATGACTACATCTTCGATTTCTGCCGGATCAACACCGGCCCGCTCGATGGCGGCCTTAACCGAGATTCCTGCCATAGTCGGCGCTTCGGTATCGTTCCAAAGACCACGATAGGCTTTGCCGATAGGGGTTCTTGCTGATGAAACTACCAGTGCTTCTCTCATAATCAATATCCTCTATGTTTGTAAAATTAGTTACCTGAACTTAAGTTTTGCTGTCCAGGTCGGCCAATGCTGCTTTGATGAATTTTCCGGTCTGCTGTAGAGCCTGAGTGATTCTCTCTTCGTCTGTGTCGTCGTCCAGAGCAGCCCAGTTTTCAAGTATCTTCTCTGGCGTCTGATCTTCAGCAGTCAAATATATACCTTTAGTTTCATACAGGTGTGAACTGGCGTAGCCACCGGCACCAGCACATAAAATGAACTTGTTGGGGGCATCTTCACTACACAATGCCAATACCCCGGCGCTAACCGGCTCGGGCACCAATGCAGCCGCTGCGCGTGGGTCAGGAATAATATCTTCAGTCATGCGGGTCAATGCTGCAGGGGCCAGGGAGTTAACGTGAATATTGTATTTTTCACCTTCCTGGGCTAGCGAATTCATCAAACCCACTACCGCCAGTTTGGCCGCAGCATAGTTCGATTGACCAAAATTACCGTACAGACCACTGGAAGAAGAGGTCATGACGATGCGGCCATAGTTCTGTTCTTTCATGATTTCCCATACCGCTTTCGAGCAATACGCTGCACCCATCAAATGTACATCGACGACCAGACGGAAGTCTTCCATAGACATTTTTGAAAAAGACTTATCGCGCAGAATACCGGCGTTATTGACCAGAATATCAACCCGGCCCCAGGCGTCCATGGCTTCTTCAACCATAGCTTGCACCTGTTCAAAATCCGCCACATTGGCACCGTTGGCAATGGCTTCGCCGCCATTGGCCTTAATTTCTGCCACGACTGCCTGAGCCGCTTCGCTGGAGCTACCGGTACCATCGCGAGCACCACCCAGATCATTAACCACCACTTTTGCGCCCCGTGCCGCAAATGCCAGCGCGTGGGAACGACCCAGGCCATTGCCCGCACCGGTAACGATTGCTACTTTGCCATCAAATCTAACCGTCATTGTTTTATCTCCAAAAAAATATATCTCTAATAAATTTCAGCCAGTACTAGCCCGTAAAGACCATCGTTAAGGTTTCTGCTATTAAGGCCGGCTTATTCTGGCCGTCGATTTCCATGGTGACTTCGAGTTTAAACAGATACTGCCCCGGTGCCTTTTCGGTGGCCTCAGTCAATTTGGCGTGGGCACGTACCCGAGAACCTGACGGCACCGGCTGCAGGAAGCGTAATTTGTCCAGACCATAGTTCACACCCATGGTTCTGTTGGGCACATCGATGCCGACACCACCGGACTGCATAAAATAAGCCAGTAGCGACAGGGTCAGATAACCGTGGGCGATAGTGCCACCAAAAGGCGTGTCTTTAGCGCGCTCTGGATCAACGTGAATAAACTGGTGGTCCAGGGTGACATCGGCAAAATCATTGATGCGCTTCTGGTCTATTTCCAGCCAGTCTGAGGTGCCGCATTCTTTGCCAACATTGGATTGTAAATCACTGGTATCGATCTTAAGTGCCATATTTTTCTCCTGAAATAATTTGTTCGTGTGGGTGAGTTCTCGGTCAATAATAAAGGTGTGGAGCTTAGTAACCGTTAAGCGCAGCAAAACGACTAATGTGAAAACGCTGGTCACCCAACAACTGTTCGGCAACACGCGCCCTTTTCATAAAGAAACCAATTTCCAGCTCGTCGGTCATGCCAATGCCGCCATGTAACTGCACGCCTTCGTTGGTCGCCAGGGTAGCCACTTCGCTCACTTTGGCCTTGGCCAGACTAGCCAGCATAGACACATCATCGTCGCCTTCATCCAGCGCCTGGAGCACTTTAATCACCACCGATTTAGCCAGTTCAATTTCGCTAAATAAATGTGCGGCGCGGTGCTGCAAGCCCTGATAAGAACCGATCAATACGCCATATTGCTTGCGTTCATTCATGTATGCCACCGTGCGCTCAAGCACCTCCAGAGATAAACCCACCAACTCAGCACTAAGGTGTGCATTACCAATATCGAGCACCTGCTGTAATACGGCAGCGCCCTTGCCAGGCTCACCGAGAACACTATCTGCCCCCACAGCCACGTCGACAAAGCGAACCATCGAAGAATTAATGCTATCGGCCATGATAATTCGATCGATCTCAACACCCTGGGCATCTGCATCAACCACAAAGAGAGTAATGCCATCGCTATCACCCTCGGAACCACTGGTGCGTGCCGAAACAATTATTTTATCGGCCACGTGACCGTCGATAACAAACTGCTTTTCACCACTTAAGGAAAAACCTGAGCCACTGGCGGTAGCGGTGACGCCCACGTTCAGCGGGTTGTGTCGAGAACCACCATCGACCGCCAGGGTCATCAGCAGTTTGCCTTCGGCAATTACTGGTAGCAGCTCACTTTTCTGGTCCGCGCTTCCGGCGATGGAAATGGCTGATACGCCCAGTATTGCCGTCGATAACAGCGGCGAGGCAGTCAGTGTTCGACCGTTCTCTTCCATCACCTGGCCCATGCCCACATGACCAAAAGCAAGCCCACCGTGGGCTTCGTCAATGAGAATGCCCGCCCAGCCCATTGCGGCCATTTGTCGCCACAAATCCCGTGAAAAACCCTCTTCGTCACGTTCGTCACGAAGGGTTCGCAACGCTCCTACCGGGGCGTTCTCCTGCAAAAATCCTTTCGCGGATTCTTTGAGCATGCCCTGCTCTTCATTTAATACCAATGCCATACCATAGACTCCGTACTATTTACTGGCGCCAAGACCAAGAATGCGTTTGCTGATGATATTGAGCTGAATCTCCGATGTGCCACCTTCAATAGAGTTGCCCTTGGTACGCAACCACTGGCTAGCTACCAGGCCATCCTTATACGCCTCACCCTCCCAGACCAGGGCCTGAGTTCCCTGTATGCCGAGGTTAAGTTCATGGCGACGCTTGTTGAGTTCAGTGCCCGCATATTTCAGCATTGAGGATGCCGCGCCGACACCCTGGCCGGATTTAGCCTCATCACCGATTCGTTCGGCAGTGAACTGATAGGCCATATTGTCAATTTCCCAGCAGGCGATATCAGTCCGCAACTTGCTGTCAGCAAGTATGCCGTTGCTCAGGCCAACCTGTTCGATGGCATGTTCAGGTAGCGATTTCTCGTGGGTATTACCCTGCCCCATGCTACCTATCATTTCGCGTTCATGAGTGAGCAGATAGCTGGCCAGTTCCCAGCCCTTATTTATTTCGCCCACCAACTGCCCTTTCTCAACAATGACATCATCAAGAAATGTTTCACAAAACGGTGACTTTCCGGAGATAAGACGGATGGGCTTAATGGTGACACCGGGCTGGTTGACGTCAAATAACACCAGGCTGATACCTGCATGTTTAACAGCATCCGGATCAGTGCGCACAAGACAAAACATCCAGTCCGCCATATTGGCGTAGCTGGTCCACACTTTCTGGCCGTTAACCAGATAATGATCACCTTTATCTTCACAACGGGTTTGCAAGCCCGCGAGGTCGGAGCCAAAGTTAGGTTCGCTATAACCCTGACACCACCAGATCTTACCGGCGATAATATTGGGAATATGCTGTTGCTTCTGCGCTTCGGTACCGTACTTGAGCAAAGCCGGGCCAATCATTGACAAGCCCATGCTGAACAATGGTTGTCGAGCACCGATGCGAGCCATTTCCTGGCGCAACACTTTCGTATGTTCTCGGTCCAGGCCACCACCGCCGTATTCGGCAGGCCAGTCCGGCGCGGTCCAGCCGCGTTCTGCCATCACCTCAAGCCAGGTCCTTTGTTCTTCGTTAACAAAGCGCCACTTGGTGCCGCCCCAACAGATATCTTCGAATTCCTCAGACGGTGTGCGCTGCGACTGCGGGCAGTTTGCCTCCAGCCAGGCACGGGTTTCTGTTCTGAATGTTTCTAGATCCGCCATGAATGCACCTCTAATTTACAGATATTTACTGATCACTTTTTAATTGCGTTTTTACCGGCACAGACGATTAACTAGCGGTAATGAGCCACAGAGCCGACCCACTATAATGGATGGGACTTAAGCGGTAAACCGACGATTTTTGACCCGCGGGTACACAATAAACCCACCACAGAAAATAGCACCAATGGCATTAAGATCGTGGCTGATCGACATTCCGGTAAGGCCCAGAGTGGCCCTGTTTGCCTATATTACTCTCACAATGAAAGAGATTTCGACGAGGATCTGTTAACAGGCCCTTATTTGACCTCAACCCTGTCTACTTTCTGAAACCCTCTGGGTAATTTGTTGCCTCGACGGCCGCGCTCGCCTCGGTAGTGTTCTAGATCACCAAACTTGAGGGCATGATGACGTTTACCGGAATAAACCATCAGTTGCTGCCCTGGGGACACCACGGCAACGGCCATCATCCACTCTTCTCGTGCCTGCAATCGTGAAGTAGGAATATTAATGATTTTATTACCCTTGCCGCGGGCCAGTTCCGGTAAATCGTCGATCGAAAAAGCCAGCATACGGCCTTCGTTACTGATCGCCACCACCAGGCTCTCACGCTGATCATCATCTGACGGAGTAATGAGTATCGGGGGTAATACTTTGCCCCCCTTCGGAACACTAATGGATGATTTGCCAGCGCGATTCTTAGTGAACAAGTCTGCCAGTTTCGCGATAAAACCGTAGCCGGCATCGGTGGCCATCAACACACGTTGGTTGTCATCACCCAGCAATACACCACAAAACGTTGCCCCGGAAGGAGCATTCAGGCGCCCGGTAGCCGGCTCCCCCTGTCCCCGCGCTGATGGCAAGGTATGGGTTGGCATAGCATAGGTTCGCCCGGTTGAATCCAGCAAAATAGCCTGCTGACTACTACGACCCTGGGCAGCAGAGAGAAACCTGTCACCGGCTTTATAGCTTAATCCCTCGGCATCGACATCATGGCCTTTGGCGGCTCGAATCCAGCCTTTCTCTGACAACACTACCGTGACGGGTTCAGAGGTCAGCAGGTCTGCTTCACTATAGGCCTGAGCCTCGTCACGCTGCACAATGGGCGAGCGACGATCATCGCCAAATTCATCGGCAATACTTTCCAGCTCTTTGCGCACCAGGGTTTTCAATCGTTGTTTTGAGCCGAGGATTTTTTGCAGCTCATTCCGTTCGGCACTTAGTTCATCCTGCTCGCCACGAATTTTTATTTCTTCCAGCTTTGCCAGCTGACGTAAACGCAAATTCAATATGGCCTCGGCCTGCAGGTCCGACAGCTCAAAGCGACTCATGAGTTCAGCTTTCGGATCATCCTCCTGGCGAACAATGGCGATGACTTCGTCAATATTGAGAAATGCAGCCAACAAGCCATCCAGAATATGTAAACGGGCCAATACCCGCTCAAGACGATACTCCAGACGCCTGCGCACGGTGGCCTTGCGGAACTCTAACCATTCGACAAGAATTCGATTAAGCGCCTTGACGCCGGGCCGACCGTCCATGCCGATGATATTGAGGTTGACCCGCACTGAGCGCTCAAGGTCAGTCGATGCAAACAGATGGCTCATGAGAACCTCTAAATCGACACGATTAGAGCGCGGCACGATGACCAGGCGAGTCGGATTCTCATGATCTGACTCGTCGCGCAGGTCAGCCACCATGGGTAGCTTTTTAGCCATCATTTGCGTGGCAATCTGCTCAATGATTTTGGCCGGCGAAGCCTGGTGAGGCAAGGCGGTAATGACAATATCACCATCTTCTCGCAACCACAGAGCGCGCATGCGTACCGAGCCACGACCAGTAGTGTAGGCGTTAAGTAAATCTTCAGGGGTCGAAATAATTTCCGCATCGGTGGGGAAATCGGGTCCCGGAATAAATTCACTCAGCTCAGCAACACTGGCTTTGGGCTTATCCAGCAAATGAACGCAGGCCTGAATCACCTCCCGTAAATTATGGGGTGGAATATCTGTCGCCATACCCACAGCAATGCCGGTGGTGCCATTGAGCAGCACATGGGGCACCTGGGCGGGCAACATGGTAGGTTCGTCCAGAGAGCCATCAAAGTTGGGCTGCCAGTCCACGGTGCCCTGACCCAGCTCGGTCAACAATAAATTGGCGAACGGCGTCAGCCGGGATTCGGTATAGCGCATGGCTGCGAAGGACTTGGGATCATCCGGAGAACCCCAGTTGCCCTGCCCATCGACCAATGGATAACGATAGGAGAAGGGCTGAGCCATCAAGACCATGGCTTCGTAAGCGGCGGTATCGCCATGGGGATGGAATTTACCAATGACATCACCCACTGTGCGTGCCGATTTTTTGTGCTTGGCCGGTGCTTTTAGCCCCAGCTCACTCATGGCGTAGATGATGCGCCGCTGCACGGGCTTGAGGCCGTCACTTATGTGGGGCAAGGCACGATCGAGAATGACATACATCGAATAATCGAGGTAGGCCTTCTCGGCATAGTCTCGCAGCGGAGTGCTTTCTTCGGCTTCCGCCATTAAAGTCGTTTCAGACATAAAGGTGCTTTTTACTGTTCCTGTTTATCTGCCACAGTTTACTGGCAGTTGTGCTTCTGTAGCGAATTTAAAATAAACATTTTTACCCGGCTGAACTACTTTACCGGGTTGAATTACGACGGTCTCAATTCTGCTAACCTCGGCCGGATTTTTTGAAGGCCACTCAGCCAGTAACGAACAGCTAACATGGTCTGGCATTTTGGGCACGGGTTGAGTTGATGAGCAGAGAGGCATTGAATCTAGACCCGACCCTCTGGTTTTTCTGGTTTTACGATCTCCTCAGGGTTTCTGATGGCAGCTCTCCAAACAGGCGGTTGTAATCAGAAGCAAACTGCCCTGCGTGAAAGAACCCATGATATCCCGCGATTTTATGGATTCTGTCGGTATCAGGATCAGCGTGCCTGAGCATTTTTCTGACTTTATTGAGGCGGTAAGTTAATGTGAATGTTTTGGGCGACTGTCCAAGGTGTTCACGAAATGCATATTCCAGTGTGCGTTCGCTGACATTGG